>CALXJY010000001.1 GCA_944388755.1 uncultured Clostridia bacterium
AATACACATGATAATCCCTCCTAAAAAAATGTAAGATATTGTTATATCTTCACTATTAATTTTAAGAGGTTACTAAGTCAAAGTCAAATTAGAAATGTAAAGTTAGAATTTTTAAAACTCGGTTATTTCAATCATTTTAAAATTTAACTTTACATTTCTTTTAACTTTACATTCTAACACAAATGTAATGCATTACATTTATGTTACATACTTTCGTTAGAAAGTTATGTAACAGCTCCCTTTGGTCGCCTCTTGCTACCTGCAAGAAAGGATATTTTATATGAGCAAGAAAACAAATTATTCAGTAGCTAGAGTAGAAACTTATACTAAAACAAGTATAACTAAAGCTGAACGACATAACGAAAGAAAAAATAAATCATATTCTAATATGAATGTTAATTTAGAGCAAACACCAAACAATGTACATTACAAAAGATGTGAAACTACCTATAATGAGAAATTAAAAGAAATGCTTGATAGTGGTCAATTATCGTTAAGAGGTTTAAAAGACAATGCAAAAGTATTTGATGAACTTATATTTGATATTAACTCTGACTATTTTGAAAAACACGGTGGTTATGAATTTGCAAAAGAATTTTACGAAAGAGCTTTTCACTTTGCTGAACAAGAAATGGGAACTGATAACATTATATCAGCAGTTATGCATGCAGATGAATTAAATACTGCTTTAACAGAAGAATATGGAAAACCTATATATCATTATCATTTACATGTTATAGCAATACCTGTTGTAAAAAAAGAAATCAAGTGGTCTAAAAGATGTAAAGATAAGTCTTTAATCGGTACTACAAAAGAAATAATCAACCAAGTGAGCCATAGTAAGAAATGGAAATCAGAACAATTAACTGATAACTTTGGTAATCCTGTATATGATGAAAATGGAAAAGCTAAACTAATAAAATCATATAGTTTATTACAAGATAGATTTTTTCAATATATGTCTGATATTGGTTATAGAGGATTTATTCGTGGTATTAAAGGCAGTACCAAAGAACATTTAACAGATTTAGAATTTAAAATAAAGAAAGAATCTGAAAAACTTGAAAAAATAACAAATAGCGTTGCTGAAAAGCAATCGAATTTTGATAATTTTATGCAATATGATAAAAAAGTTGAAGATATTTCAAATTTAGGTAAACAAAAGAAATTCTCAAAGAAAATTGAATTAGAACCAAAAGATTATGAAACATTGACACAATATGCTAAAAAAGGAATTGTAGCAGATAAAGAAATTTATGAACGAGATACTAGAATTGAAAATTTAAGAAACACCGTAAATAGATGGATAGAAAAATATGATGGTTTAGTAGAAAAAACAAAAGATTACTTCCATGCTATAAAATTCGCACCACAAAAAGTTACAAATTTCTTTAAAAGTCTATTTGATAAAGAAAAACAAGATGAGTTAGAGAGACAACGAATTGAACAAGAAAAAATAGAAGCCGAAAGAAAAGCTCGTGAAGAAGCAAGAGAAAAAGCTAGATTAGAAAAGCAAAAACTAAAGAACTCTCCTGAATACAAGAAAAGGAGGAGTGACCGAGATGCAAGATAATGAAAAAATATATAGAATTGAACTAACTAATGAAGAATATGAATATTTAGAAAATTTAAAGAATGAGTTTTGTAACAAACTCTCTAAAATGAGCAATGAAGAAAATACAGAATATTTAAAAAGCTTTTGCTTAGAGCAAAATTTGAACTTTGAAAAAGAAATAAAAGGTACTGTTTATAAAGTAAATACCTATTTTAGCAAAGATTCAGAATATACAATATTACAAGATCTTTTTAGGATTTTTAGAAAATAACTATTTTGTATTGGATTTTAGTTTGAAGTATGGTATATTATAAATACTACTAGAAATAGTAACTATAATTTTATATCGTATTTCAAGCTGGGAAAGGAGTAAAAATGAAACAGCTGGAAAGTGATAAAATAACTGCTTTATACTGTCGTTTATCAAGAGATGATGAACTTGCAGGAGAAAGCAATAGTATAACAAATCAAAAATCAATTTTAAGTAAATATGCACAAGATAATAATTTTCAAAACATTAAGTTCTTTGTTGATGATGGATATTCTGGAACAACTTTTACAAGACCTGCTTTTATGGAAATGATGGAACTTGCTGAAAGTGGAAAAGTTAGGACAATAATAGTAAAAGACCATTCAAGACTTGGTAGAAATAGACTTGTTGTTGGACAACTTCTAGAAGAAGATTTTGTAAGACTTAATATTAGATATATTGCAATTATGGATAATATTGATAGTAGTAAAGGCCTAAATGACTTCTTGCCCATTCAAGATTGGTTTAATGAAATGCATGCTAAAAATACAAGTCAAAAAGTTAGAGCAGTTCTTAAAAATAAAGGAGAATCTGGAATTTCACTTGCAAATAATGTACCTTATGGATATAAAAAAGACGAAAACGATAAAACAAAATGGATTATTGATGAGATTTCATCAGAAGTTGTAAAAGAAATATTTAATCTATTTATTCAAGGTCATGGAACTTGTGAAATTGCTAGAATTTTAAGAGAAAGAAAAATATTGACTCCATCAGAATATAATGCAAGCATTGGTACAAACTCAAATACTAATACTCAAGAATATCAATATAAATGGTGTGGAACTACTGTAGCTGGTATTTTAGATAGACAAGAATATATTGGAGATACAGTAAATTTTAAATGTACTACTCGTTCTTATAAAGATAAAACTAGAGTAAAACTTCCAAAAGAAGATAGAAAAATATTTAAAAATACTCATGAGCCAATTATTGATGAATATACTTGGAATATAGCTAAACAATTAAGAAATAATAGAAAAAAGCCTACTAGGTCAGGTAAGAAAAGTATTTTTTCAGGATTACTATTTTGCAATGATTGTGGCAAAAAAATGTATTTTCAATCACCAGTTGTAGATTTAAAAGCCAAAGATACTTATAGATGTTCAAGTTATAAACATGATACTTCAGCTTGTACTTCTCATTATATTAAAGATGAAGTATTACAAATTCTTGTTTTAGAGAATATACAAAAAGTAGTTTCTTATATAAAAAATTATGAAGATTTATTTATTCAAGAGCAACTTGCAAAATCTACACAAGATGAACTAAAGCATATTTCTAAAAACAAGAAAGAACTTGAAAAAGCCAAAAACAGAGTGATTGAAATAGATAACTTATTTATGCATATTTATGAAGATAATGTATCTGGAAAGATTACAGATGACAGATTTAGAAACTTATCTTTTAATTATGACAAGGAACAACAAGAATTAAAAATTAAGATTGAACAATTGTCAAAATATATTGAAAATACTGAAAAGAAAGATACCGATATAACACAATTTATATCTAATGTGAAGAAATATACAGAAATAACTAGACTTACGCCAGAGATACTAAATGAATTAATTGAAAAGATAGTAATTCATCAAAAAGAAAAAGTAAATGGTAAGAAAATTCAAGAAATAGATATATATTATAGAGGTGTTGGCATAATTTCTTTTCCAGTTAATTTTGATGATATGAAAATGGCAATTGAAAAAATGATAAATAAAAGGAAAACGGCTTAATTATAAAGAAAATAAGCTATTACATGGGGAGAACAATTTAGTGTACTTAACTAAAGCGTTCTCCCCTATATGTTATGACATACTATCATAACATGGGGGCTCTGCGAGGCAATAAAATTTATTTTTAGCAAATAAATTTTATTCAAATTAACTATCGCCACTTTCATTTTTGTTATCACAAAAATAAAACGTGCCACGTTAATTTGTTTCTTCTTGCATTTCTTCGCAGAACTTTACTGGCTTAACACCTACTGAAATATGGGTATCATCTTTTGTATAAATTACACTATCATTGCTTTCATCTGGTATATAGTCAAATGCAGTATCAATTTCTTGCATTTGGAATTTATCTTCTTCACGAATATAAATAATTCCAAATTCATAAGTCGCCATTTTATTATTTGGATCTAGTTTATAGTAATCTTCTAAAGGAAATACTCTAACAATAGCACTATTGTCTTCAGCAAAATTAAAATAAAACATTTGCTTATCAACATAGTACGTTGCTTCAGTATAACCAACATCATAATATTGTCTTAACCTCATAATGATTTCTCCAACTTCTTTCTCTGGCAAATAATTGCTAAATCTAATATTACCTAGTACATTACCAAATATTGCTGGTTTTGTAGTATCTATATAACCTTTATCAAATAGTTCTTGACAAGGTTTACAAATTGATTCTCTAAAGTTTATTTGTTTAACGGAAACTTCGTTATCAATTAACTCTAGTTCAATATCATCAACATATTTCATTATTAAATCTGCTTGTTCTTGTCTAGTATAATCTTTCCAAGTTTTAGTTCTTTCTTGATATTCTTTATCAAGTTTAATTTTGTTAATAAAATCAATATCTCTTTTTAATAATATATCTTTTGGTGTAAATCTTAATTCTTCTACACAATCAGTAGTATCTAATTTACTTTCTAGTTCACTAATTGCTTTTTCAACTATTTTCTTTTCTTCGTTATATTCTTTTAATTCAAAAACTCCATTGATATATGCTTTTTTAATTCTTTCAAGTTTGCTTTTCTGCTCGTTTATTTCTTTTTCTAATTGTTCTTTAGGCTCATCAAATTTTTGCTTTATCATAGGTAAGAAAAACTGATTTACAACAGAGTCATATTCTGTTAATTCATCTATAAATTGACTAAAGTAATCATTTATAACTTTTTCTTTAAATTCAATTTTGCAGTCATTACAATAGTAGTAAAAGTAGGTATTTCCATTTTTCTTTGTAGTAGCTTTACCACCTAAAATTCTACTACATTTAGGACACTTTAATTTTTGTAGATATAAGTATGTCAATGTTCTTTTATAACTTCTTGAATTTTTCTTTTTTTGAACTTGGCAATCTTCCCACATTTCTTTTGAGATAATAGGTTCAATCACATCTTCATAGTAAGTAGGATGTTTGGTTTTCTTACCATGAACAAAATCTCCTTTATATATTTCATTTTCTAAAATACCCATAATTGTTGAATCTCGCCAATTATCTTTTCCTAATACTTTTTCTTCTTTGAATAGTTTGCTTATTTTCTGATAAGAATATCCATTATAATATAAATCAAATATTCTAATAACAATATCTTTAGTTGAGTAATCAATTACTAATTTCTTATCTTCGTGCTTATATCCTAATGGAGCAACGTGAGGAATATGTCCTTGTTTTATTGCTCCCGCCATACCTATTTTAGTTCTTTCACTTGTTCTTTCAATCTCATTTTGACTTACACTCATCAATAATCTTGATATCATTTTACCATTTGCAGTTGTGGTATTTATTTCATCATTTACACAATCTAAATAAGCATCATTTTCATCTAAAAATGTCATTAAATTTTCCCAATCATAAATACTTCTAGTTATTCTATCTAGTTTCAAAGCAACAATAGTATTTATCTTTTTAGCTTTAATATCATCTTTTAATCTTTCAAATTCTGGTCTATGATTACCAGTTTTAGCACTTATTCCAGCGTCTTCGTAATAATCAATTATTTCATAACCTTTAAATTTGCAAAAAGACTCTAATCGTTCTTTTTGCTCTGGCAAACTAAACCCTTCACGAGCTTGGTCTTCTGTTGATACTCTCATATATAACCCACATTTTTTCTTTTCATCACTCAATTTTCAAAACCTCCTAGCAAAAAAGAGACATCAAAGTACACACGAGTACTACTGACATCTCTTAAATCCATTTATCGTAAAAAAATATAATGTAATATAATATAAATTTTTCAAAGTACTCATAATAATATATTCAGTTCCTGCCGAGTAAATATACATAATTTATTGCCTATATTATATCACGATTTTAAAAAATGTCAAATATTTACAAATTATATGTTTTTCAAATATTCTTCCAACTCTGATAATTTAATCTTTTTAGTTAAATTTGAAATATACACATCATTTGAATAATTAAAAACTAAAAAAGTAATATTTTTAATAATCACTCTATGTGGCTCAATATATGTAAGATTAGTTTTCGATAGTTTTCTAATGCTACCATTGATAAAAGTAGGGGTAACTTTTGAAAACTCACATATAAACTCTAGCCTTTGTTTTAGACATTCCTCAAATTGCAATTCTTGCTTAATTATCTTCATATCAAACACATCCTTTCCTTATAGAATTAGGATGATTTTTTGCAAAAGAAAAAAATCAACCATTTTACTGATTGATTTTCATATCTATCTGTTCTATAAAAGTTCGAACAGAAACGTTACTGGAGGCGACACCCGGATTCGAACCGGGGATCAGAGTTTTGCAGACTCGTGCCTTAGCCACTTGGCTATGTCGCCATAATATCAAATCTATAATTGGAGCAGGTAGTGGGAATCGAACCCGCAACTAAACCTTGGCAAGGTTTTATTTTACCATTAAACTATACCTGCACTAAGTACTAACATATAATAACAAATTTTTATTAAATTGTCAATATCATTTCTGCTAAGTTTCGTATAAATTTTAAGATCCAATTGGTGCAAAATCATCTGTTGAGATTTGACTATCACTTTCAAAATCTTTTACCTCTGTCTCTAACAAAACTTGATACTTTTCCTCTTTGCTTTTATCTATATTAGACTCTCCTTTTATCCCTATTAAAATCAAATTTTGAACTTGATTTTTATCTTGTGTATTTACCATAAATAATTTTACATCATCAAATACTTTCTTATATGTTGCATACTCATGTTTTATAAATTTTGAATCTTTCCCCTCTAAAGAAGAAATTACATTTGTCATTACAATTCCGCCTTCATTTAACATTCTTTTAGCATTACACATAGCCTCATAAGTTGTTAATTCAAATGGAACATTTCGACCTGTAAACGCATCAATCATAATTACATCATATTTATTTTTACTATAATTTAAATAACTTCTTCCATCTTGATGATATATTCCCAAATTTGGGTTATTTACATCTAAATCGAATTCTTCTTCTGCTATTTGAGTCATCTTAGGGTCTATTTCTACAACATCTATTTTCTTATCATCATATCTTTTTAAATAATGTTTTGGATATGTATATGCCGCTCCTCCTATTAATAAAGCATCTTTCGCATTCTTATTATAATATTCAAATAAATCATAATACCCTAAATATTTTGCTCCCATTTCTCCTGTTTGTTCATTCATATATGACTCTAGTTCTGTATCAACTTGCAAAGTTTTATAGCTAACATTATCTGCTACTTTTATATCTTTAACCCATATTCTACTATATTCAGAATCCTCGTCCTTTATTACATCTAGATGAGCTATTTTAAATAAATTTTTTCCTGTTAGACATAGTAATATTATAACTAAAGTAACTATTATCATAGAAATAACATATTTTTTATCTTTTTTTGGATGTATTAATATTGACAACATCAATAATAATATACTACTTCCAATTATTATATTACTAACACCAACATTGGGTATTAATACAAATCCTGCAAAAAAAGTTCCAAATATACTTCCTATAGTAGATAATGATGAAATTTTACCTGAAACACTTCCCACTTTTTTTGCTTCCTACATATGGGGATAAGACCCTTGCTGCAACTAATTCTAATACCATCGTCATTGCACCACATACAAAAACTACCAATTCCAACTTGTATTTTATTTTCTCCATTTAATTAACCTTTCTTTTTAATATTATTTTTTAGTTTTTCTTTTTCTAGTTGTTTTCTTTTTTGGCTTTTCCTTATCAGGTTCCCACTTTTCTCCTAATTTTGGTTTATTCCATGAAATATAATCACATGTTTCGGGGTTATTTTCACATATATAATAATTTCTTCTCCTTTTTGACTTTCTTACCTGAACTTTTCCACCACATTTTGGACATGGCACATCTATTGTTTCAATTATTGGTTTTGCATTTTTACACTCTGGATATCCTGGACATGCTAAAAATTTTCCATATCTACCATATTTATATACCATCATTCTTCCACATTTTTCACACTGTACATCTGATACTTCATCAACTAACTCAACATGTTCTAATTCCTTTTCCACTTTTTCTAAATTTTCTTCAAATGGTCCATAAAACTCTCTTATCATCTTTTTCCATTCTTCTTTTCCTTCTGCAATATCATCAAATTCATTTTCTATTTTAGCTGTAAAAGTAACATTAATAATATCTTGAAAATTCTCTGTTAATAATTTATTTACAATTCTTCCCAACTCTGTTGGACATAATTGTTTTTGATTTTTTTCTACATATCTTCTTTCTAAGATAGTTGTAATTGTTGGAGAATATGTACTTGGTCTACCTATACCCTTTTCTTCTAACGCTTTAACTAAACTTGCTTCTGTATATCTTGCTGGAGGTTCTGTAAAACTCTGTTTTGGCTCAAGTTTTTTTAATAAGACTTCCTGATTTTCTTTTAAATTTGGCAATAATTCCTCTTTTTCTTCTGTTTTTTCATCAGTTCCTTCAACATACAAAGTCATAAACCCTTTAAATTTTAAATTTTGTCCATTTGCCTTAAAGTCATAATCATTTGCTTTTATTGTAACGGCCATTGTCTCATATACTGCTGGCTTCATTTGACTTGCCATAAATCTATTATATATTAACTTATATAATTTATATTGATCTTGTGTCAAACTATTTTTTATACTGTCTGGACTAATATCAATATATGTAGGTCTTATACCCTCATGTGCATCTTGTGCATCTTTTCCAGTTCTATAGTATCTATTTTCATAATAGTTTTCACCATAGATTTTGATAATCTGCTCTTTTGCCATTTTTCTTGCTTCCTCTGATATTCTTGTAGAATCTGTTCTCATATATGTAATCAGACCAACTGTACCTTTTTCAGGAATTTTTACCCCTTCATAAAGACCTTGTGCAACAGACATAGTCTTTTTTAGTGTAAATCCCAGTTTTCTTGAAGCTTCTTGTTGCATTGTACTTGTAGTAAATGGTGGAGCTGGAGTCCTTTTTCTTTCTCCCCTTTTTACATCTGTAACCATGTATTTTGCATTTTCTAAGTTTTTTAAAATCTCATCTGTTTCTTCTTTTGAATGTATCTCTTGTTTTTTTCCACCTTTACCATAAAATCTTGCTTCAAATTCTTTTTTACTTTCACCGTCTTTTAATTTTGCAAATATATTCCAGTACTCTACAGGTACAAAATTTTCTATTTCCTCTTCTCTTTCTACAATTAACCTTACTGCAACAGATTGTACTCTACCAGCGGAAAGCCCTCTCTTTACTTTTTTCCATAAAACCGGACTTATTTTATATCCAACTATTCTATCTAAAACTCTTCTAGCCTGTTGGGCATCTACTAAATTAATATCTATATCTCTAGGTTCCTTTATCGCCTTCTGTACCGCATTTTTTGTTATTTCATTAAAAGTTACTCTTGTAATTTTTTTTGCATCATCTTTTAAAATATATGCTAAATGCCATGCAATTGCCTCACCTTCACGGTCAGGGTCAGTCGCTAAAAATACTATTTTTGCCTGTTTAGCATCTTTTTTTAATGATTTTATAAGATCTCCTTTTCCTCTTATATTTATATATTGTGGTTCAAAGTCATGTTCAATATCTATTCCTAACTTTGATTTAGGTAAATCTCTTATATGTCCCATTGATGCAACAACTTTAGTACTTCCTCCCAAAAATTTCTTAATTGTATTTGCCTTTGCAGGTGATTCTACTATAATTAATTTATCTGCCATTTTATACCTTCCTTATAATTTTTCTATATAGTATTTTAGCCTATGTTTAAAGATTTTGCAAGTTTTTTTACCCAATTATATCTAAATTAAAATATTTTTTCTTAAATCATACATTATTTCTTGTGCATTTACTGGTGTTACTTCATTTTCTTTAAAAAGATTTAATAAATTATCTACTGCTATCTCACTTTGTGTAATGTTTCTCAAATCTTTAGTTTCTACTATTACATTATCTTTCTTGTATTCCGTTTTTACAATACTTATTCCAAAATATGAACCATTTTTACTAATCTCTGAGTCTATACTTTTATAATACTCTAATTTTATTGGATAAAAAATTCCTACCTCCTCTAATTTTGATTTTTCAATAAACTTCCCCCCATAAAATACTTTCATTCTTTACCATCCTTTCCAAAGGCTTAAATTAGGCTAGAAATATGATTTTATATTAAAACCTCTAATTTTTCCTTCATCTTCAGTATTTTCCAAAATTTTACATCTTGCTTTTTTATAATACTATTCTTTTACAATAAATTCAAGTATTTATATATATTTTTTTCAACTTTTCATCGACCATTTTCCCTTGAATTCGACATGTATTCAATGGTATACTTAACATAATAGTACTAAGTTTATTTCAATGTAATTTAATTTTTATAAATTTTGATATTTTCTAGGGGATTTAAATCAGACCTCATATATTCTATGAGGTCTGTCCTTTTTTTATAAAATTACATATTTGACTTGCTAATATCTCTTCTTTATCAGTGTAACTGTGGTTTGCTCCATCTATATAATCTATGTCTAATCTATTATTTTGAATTTTATTACTCAATATATCACATAATTCATCTGCCTTTTGCATTATTAGTTCTTTGTTGTTTCCCCATCTCATAAACAATGGAACATCTATATTATTTAGTTCAGGATATGTATAATTTATATCTGAATATCTTGCAAAATCAATATTACTATAATCTCTAGTATATTTTAAAAATGTCTTTACACTTATTGGATGAATAAATGCCTGAACAGGCATTAAAATATCTTGCATGTTTTCTTTTTCCATATTCTTAGCATAAGTCATTATTTGTGGATATTCTTTGCCTAAATATATTTTTGTTGCAAATGGAATATCTATTAAAGATAATAATATTACTGCATTTATATGTTTTAAAATTTTATTTGCCTCGTTTTTTGACATTGTAGTTACAGTATTTACTGAATCTACTGTTATTCCATTAGACTCACATTTTAACTTATTATATGTATATAATGTTTTTGTTGCACCTAAACTATGTCCTTGCAAATATATTTTTTCATACCCTTTTGAAATTGCGTAATTTATAGTACCAATTAAATCATTATATCCTTCTTCAACGTCTTCATAAGCTGTGCCTGTTAATTTTTTACCAGTTTCTTTTCTAGTATATGTTATAATATCATGTCCTCTATTATTATATACTAAACAATCAATATTATTTTCTGTTAATTTTTTTGCAATTTCTTTATCTCTTTTTTTCAAGCAATTTGTCGCCATTCCATGTGTAGATATTAAAATCTTATTTGTTTTATTTTGTGATTTATATATTAAACCTGACAATTTAGCTGTATCTGTTGCTTGATAAAATACTTGCTCAATATACATAATTTATTATCATTCCCTTCATAAACACCAAAGAACAAATCGGAAAGCCTTATAATTTGCAATAACTTTAACTTTCTTCTATGGCTTTCCGTTAATTTGTTCTGCGCCAAATTTATGTAATAAATTTGTGTGCAATGTGTTTTCTCTATTAGAAAAGTCAGTATGACTTTCCTAATAGAGAACAAATTTTACGTAAGTCAAAATTGTGTGCAACATGTTTTTTCTATTAGAAAATCACAATTAAGAACCTTTAAAAATATTTTCTCTATGATATTTTAAATATTTTTTCCTTTTATTATCCAAAGGTAACTTATCAATAACTTTCCCATTAAAAATTCCTAATCTTCTTTGATTTAGTGGAGAAATCCAAGGTGAAACCATTAACCTTTTATTATCATCAAATGATATAAATCCTCTATCAAATAATCTATCATATGTTGGAGTAAGCATAATTCCATTTTTAGGATCTGTTTTTTCTTTATTATTTGCTTTTGACCATGGTTTAATATGTGAAGCTATTAAAAGTCTTTCATCTGTTACCAATGTAAATGGACAATATGGACATTCTTCAAGTAATTTCTGTCTATATTTTCCTTGTCCAACTCTAGCTTTAATTATTTCTTGTTTCTTTTCTTCTTTAATTTCCTTATTTTCTTCAATTTCTTTTTCTTGATTTTTTTCCTCTGCTGTCTGATATTCCACAACTCCTGATTTATAATCCACAAACATCTTAAAATAATACCATATATTGCCATCTTCATCTTTTAACTTCATTATTGATACATATGATATATTTGGTAAGCCTATCTTTCTCATTATTGTCCAATACTTAGATCTTGCATTAATATATACTCTTGGAGGCTCAACACCTGCTCTATATATATTAAACTTCAATATATCATCTTCTAATTCATCTATTTCTTTGCAATATTTAATATATCTTTCTTCCATATCTGATATTCTAACATATTGTTGTTGTGGCTCACAATATTCCTGCTTAGCATCTTCTAAATAAGTTTTGAAATCTCTTTTATAAAAGAAACAATTTATATCAAAATCATCAAAAAAATTGTTAACTTTTTCTCCCACATTTCCAACATATAATTTTGCTTCTCCATGTCCTTTACCTATCTTATTTTCTTTTAAAAATGAATCTGCTAATGTTGCTGATTCTAAAGTATCAAGTATCTCATACTCTTTTCCATTTATTTTCATCCTATTCCTCCTTACCCTCAAAATCATAACTTTCTAATATTTTTGTCATTATAGCAATTAGTACATCTACTACAATCGAATTACCAGCTTGTTGATACATAGCAGTATCTGAAACAACAATTTTAAAACTATCACAAAATCCCATTAATCTTAAGCATTCTCTAGGTGTTAGTTTTCTAATTCTTCCTCTTGTTGTAACATAATTGTCTATACCAGCTCTATGCATTTTATGCATAGTATTTAAAAGCGGTCTTGCAATTTCTAAATCTATTTGAGGTTTGGAATAAAATCCTTTTGTCCCTGGTGCTAAAACATATTTTTCAACCTTTTCTGATAAAAAATATTTTTCTAGGTCTTGCATTGTTTTCTCCATGTCTTTATTTTCTTCAACAAAAACAAAATCTCCATGCCAATTAAATTGTTGATTTTTCTTTTGACATAATGATACTTCTCCATCTATTTGTGTATATCTTTTATCTAAATTAGTTTTGTTAGTTACAAAATCTACTCCTTTTTTTGGTAAATAATATTTTCCAGATACATTGTCTAATAAAAAATCTTGCATCTTCTTTTCTAATTTTACTGGGTCAGGAAAAGCAAATTCTTTTTTAAGTTTTAAATCATTTCTAAATCCTACAACAAAAAGTCTTTCTCTATTTTGAGGAATTCCAAAATCTTTAGCATTTAATACTGTTGGATACCATGTATAGTCCAAATCTGTAAATACTTTATTCATTACTTCCCATGTATGTCCATCATCATTACTTAAAACAGCTTTTACATTTTCATATATAAAAACTTTTGGTTTAATTTCTGACACTAATCTAGCATAATCATAAAAAAGTGTTCCTCTTGTATCTTCAAGACCTCTTTGCTTTCCTACCAAGCTAAATGACTGGCATGGACTCCCTCCAACAAATAAATCTACTTTACCTGCATATTGTGTGCCATCTAAGAAAGAAACATTCCAATGAAAATTGTCTTCACTTATATTATAATTTGCCATATAACTTTCTTTTACTTTATTTTGGGATTCTCTTCCAGCGTAAAGTGAATCAACATATTTCTTTTTTTCTGCATAATCCAATTTTTCTAATTCATTATGTATTTTTAAAGTATTTATTCTTTCATGTAACATTCCTAAATATTCACATACTTCTCTAACATTTTTTTGGATTTTTTTGAATTCATTTTCTTCAGAAAATTGATATAAGTACAATAATTGTTTTTGCACAGACTGCCAATCTATATTATCACTTGATTCAAGTACATCTGCTTTTAATTCTTTCAATTGTTTAATACTATTATCTTTTACAAAATCATTTAAAATTTTTAATGTTATTTTAATTATTTCAAATTTACCACTTTCCTGAGATGGATTTATTGTTTCCACTATCTTTGTAAATTTATTATATTCTTTTGTTTTTTTTGTTTTAGTATCTTCATTTATTATATTTTTTAAGACATATATAAGATTATTATATAATTCATCAATTCTGATTAAATTTAATATATTAAGTACTTCTTTAAATTTTTTTTCACATTTTACAAATTGTTCATTTAATTCTTTATCTTCTTTAGTTTTTTTATCAAGAATTTCTTTTAAGTTTTTAAACTCAAAATTTATTTCATCTATATTATTGTCTATCTTTTTTGACAAAATATCTACATCACCATTATCACAAGCAAATACAATTTCATGTTCTAGCCCCATTCTATCTAATGCATGTTCTATTGCTCCTATTCCACTAAATACTGTTGCTAATTTTATCATTTTTTGTCCTCTTTTCTGTTCATTTGTTTGTACTAACTATTTTATATCATAAATTAAATTTTTTAACAACATATTTTAATATAATTTTCTTTTTTGTACTCTATATGTTACTTTAGAAACAATATTACTTGGTATTATTTTAACAAAAAATTTCGCGATTTTTACATCGATTCCGTGGCACTATATAAAATTTGCCTTTTTGTAGCTTTTCTATGGCATATTTTGCTACATCCATGCTATTAGCCTCTCTTAAATGAAATTTTACATTTGCGACCTCATTAAAGTTTGTTGCAACAGGACCAGGACATAGTATTGATATTTTTACATTTGATTTCCTATGTTTTAATTCTTCTCTTATTCCCTCAGAAATTCTTACTATATATGCTTTTGTTGCATAATATGTACTCATTAATGGTCCAGGCATAAAACCAGCTATTGACGCCACATTTAATATTGTACCACTATCTTTTTTAACAAAATCTTTTAGATATAATTTCATTAAAATATGATATGCTATAACATTTGTTTCTATCATTTTTATTTCTTTATCTAAATCTGTTTTAGTAAATTCTCCACAATCTCCAAATCCTGCATTATTTACTAATAAATCTATATTAGGTTCTTGTTCATATAAATTTTTACAGGCTTGCTCATCTGTTAAATCTAGAGATATTATCTTTACATTTCCATTTATCTCTTTTGCTACTTTTTCTAGTTTTTGTTTATCTCTTGAGACTAGAACAAGATCATATCCCTTTTTACTTAAATTTTTTGCAATATCTCTGCCTATTCCTGATGAAGCCCCTGTTACCAATGCTCTCATAGAATTATCCTCCTTTTTATGTAACCGCGTTTTTTATCGGTTTAATATAGCCAAAATTGTAATTATTACCTTTCACTTTGTACGTTGGAAAAGAATTAAATTTTGGCAAGGAAAGCCTTATTTAAAAGGCAAGGGCGCATACTCTTTGTATGTAACCGCGTTTTAAATGAGGTTTGACGTAGCCAAAATTGTAATTATTTTTCAACTTAAAGAAGATGGCTATACTAAAAACCATCCCCCTTAAACATATACCATTCTATGCTTTTTTGTCAACAATTTTTTGTACTAACATTGAAGACACCGTATCTCCTACAACATTAAGCATTGTAGCTGGTGCATCTATAATTGTTGCTATTATTGTTAATATTGGTAGTGCTGCTACAGGATATCCCATCATTGTGATTATTAACATCTCAGAAATTGTGCCACCACCTATTGGTACAGCTGTTACTAATAAATTTGCAAGTAATGCAACTCCTAGTATTTTCATTACATCTCCTGTAGTTGCAATTGTTGTACCAAATAAACATACTAAAAACATTATTTTAAATACTGATCCTAATATTGACCCATCTTTATGAAAACTAGTACCTAATGGTATGGTAGTTTCAGCAATATCATCTGCAACCCCCATCTTTTTACTACATTCTATATTTACTGGTATACATGCTGCACTTGAACATGTAGCAAGTGAGGTTAATGTTGATGGTAAAACATTTTTCCAAAATAGTTTTACTCCATTTTTTCCTTGTGCTATAAATGCATAAATAGTATAGATTATAAAGTAATATGCAACTGAAACCACCAAATATATTATAAATGTTTTTAAATATCCAACTGCTATTTGACTTCCATAGCTTCCTATTAATGATGCAAAATAGCAACCTAACCCTATTGGTGCATAATACATAATAATCTTTACAATGTTTTGAACCACTTCATTTGCTGATTCTAATAATTTCTTTACTGGTTCAGCTTTTTCCCCTGACATATTAATAGCTATCCCACATATTATTGAAAATATCAATAATGCTATTAAATTATCTTTTGATAAAAGTTTTGAAAAATCATCTACTGTTAATAACTGTACAGTTCTATCTGCTATTGTTAATTCTTCCTCAGATTCTTCTTTTTCCTCTTCTTGAACTGTTTCTAGTCCTTGTTTAATTTGTTCACCATCTTCTGTGTCTACCAGTTTTACAAAACTTATACTTGCAAAACCAATTATTACTGCAATTATTGATGTAATAAGAAAAACTATAATTATTGAAACCATTATTTTTCCAAGTCTTTTTGGGGATTTCATTTTTGAAATTGATGTTGTGATTGTTAAAAATACGAGTGGGATTATTACTACCAGTAATAGATTTAAAAAAATGTCTCCTAGTGGTTTTAAAATAGTTGCTTTTTCTTGAAATACAATTCCAATGATTGAACCAGCAATTACTGCAACTAAAAGTATAATTGCTGTCTTGTAAGTTGATAAAAATTTTTTCATATAATACTACCTCTTTTCTCTTAATAAATATTATAAGAATTTATAATATTAAAAAGGCAACTAGAAATATATTTATATCTCTAGGATTTTTCTTATTATATAAGTTTAATCTGTTTTTGTCAATAGAAAAAAATGTAGGTTTTCCTACATTTTCTATCCCAAAATATTTTACATTCCTGGCAATTTTTCATTATCATCTGATATTTCTTCTTCAGTTCCTTGAGATTTTATTTTTTCCTGTTCATCACGCCATTTAGCCATTCTTTCATCTATTTGTTTTAAAGTTTCTTCATCTACCTTAATTTCTCCAGTATATAGTTCATCATCATTTGGTATTCTATCAGTATGAATTTCTTGTGCTGTAGAGTTTGAAACTACATCATCATTTTCTTCTTCATCAACATAATCATGATCTTCTCCACTTCCTAATAATTCAACATTTCCTAAACCATCTTTCAATTTTGCAAATAGTCCTCGTTTTGGAGAATCCATTACAAGCTTACCAATGCCAAGATCTTGGGCATTATTCGCTACAATATTTAATCTTTTCTTTTGACCATTTGATAATTGCCCTCCAAATAATGATGATATTCTTCTAAATAAACCTTTTTTATTTAAATCACTAATATTATACATAACATTACAAGCATTTATAGGTTTTTCACCATCTAAAATATAAGCACAATCATCTATATATTCTTTTATCATATTTTCTTTGTCTATTGGATCCATTTTAGAACGTGCAATTGCTGTAATTACAAGTGGATCCATCTTTTCCTGTTCTACCAAATCTTTTATTAAATCTCTTGTATGCTTATCATTAAATTTAATCTCGTTTTCTTCACAAATTCTTTCTAAAGAGCAATACCTTAATTTTTTATTTCTTAATTCCTTCATACATTTTTTTATTGTACGTTTACTTACTTTATATGTCTTTCCTGAAACACTTGAACATGAAATCTTCGCATCTCTACCTATAATAATAGAATATTTGCTTGGTTTTCTCTCAGAAGCTACTGGCTTACTTCCATCTTTATTATCCTTGCCATTCTTTACACCTCTTTCATGCACCAATGCTTTTAATCTTTCTTTTATGTCCTTTATATTTTTCTTTACACCCTCATAATAAGATTCACTTACAATTCCTTTTACATTTTCTAGTTCAGTATTCAAACCTAGTAACATATTTTTTAGTTCTTCCGCATCACTATATTTAACTCCATTCTTGCTTCCTTTTTCAATTGCTAAATACTTGTTTCTTAAAGAGATCTCTTTACTTGTAATTCTTTGCATTGCTTCTTTCTTTTCAGACTCTGCATTTTCTTGTGAATTTTCATGTGCTTTACCATTATTTCCACTGTTTCTCCTATTATATTCATCTATACTTGGATCATAGTTTTTATTTAATATTTCATCCTTTAATTTTTTTAATCCTAAATCAGTATTTCCAATTCTTTTTCTTGCATTATCATAAAATTCGTTACCAACTACAGTTTTATAAAATTCTAATTCTGATTTAACTTTATCAAGATCTTTAATTACATCTTCTATATCATTTAATTTTATTGTCTCTCCATTAGTAAATTCAGAATATAAATCAACATAACTTCTCCATAAATATTCTAATCTTTCATTAAGTACTTTCTTTACTCTACTAGATATACTATTTTTAGAGTTATTATCTGTTTGTGAATACTCCTCATTTTGTGTATTAGGTCTACTTTTTTGTAATTTTTCTAATCTTGGTGTTATTTCTTCTTCAAGATATTCTATAGCTTCATTTCGTGTATCAGTATAAATTTTACCATTTAGATATGCTAAGTTCAAATCTGTTTCCCAGTTTTTTATCATATCATTAATTTCATTTTTTTCTTGCTCTGTCATATTTCCACGCATATCTATAAGCTCAATTCTTTTAGCGATTATTCCTATTTTTTCTACTAAATCCTCTAATACACTTTCATCTTCCCCTTTTTGTACATTTTCCTCTTCATTATTTTGTTCTTGATTTGTTTCTGAACTATTTTCTGTTCTGCCTTCTAGATCTGCTTCTACTTCTCCTATATTTTTAGATATATCTAGAATAATATTACTGTATGTTTTAAATTGAGCTTTAGTAATTTTATCCTTTTGATACAAGTCATTAATTCCATTAGATAATCTACTAAAATACACTTTAAATTTTTCAAACTCATCTACATTTAAATCGTTGGCATCTAAGTCAGAAGCATCACCAAATTCATTACTAACATGCATAAATGTATTTAATATAACTAGTACAGTCTTTCCATCAAGCTTATCTTCAGGATGTTCTATTAAATCTATAAATTTTTCTAAAGCTTTGAATTTATTTTCATTATCATCTTGTTCTTGCTCATCATTTGTTCCCTGATTATCACCTTCAAAATTTTCCTGTTCTTCCTCATTCTGTCCATTATCTGTCTCTTGATCTACATAATTTTCACCACTATCTTCTTCATGTTGTTCATCATCTATAGTTTCCTCAGATTCTTGAGTATTTTCTTCAATAATATAATTGTCTATATCTTGAATTTTATATCCTTGTATTTCTTTAATTGCTTCATTATACTCTTTAATATTTTCCATTATAGAACTTTGGTCTTTTAATATATCTAATTCATTTTCCATATTAGACAATTGATTTAAAAATTCAGTTCTTCTTTGTTCTGCACCTAGAGATAATTGAACTTTATTTTTACTGTTTTGTTCTAATCTTTGGATTCCATCTAATCTTTGTCTATATTCAGCGATTTGACTTTCAAGACTTACAATTCTATCATTTCTATTTTTCATTTCATCATTTAATGCTTCCTTTTTATTTGTCATTACATCTATTAATTCTTTTTTATATGTCTCAAAATCACTTAAATTTTGTCCTTCCAACTCATGATATCTACTATTTTTTTCATCTATTTCTCTTTGTTTATTCTTTATTTGCTCTTCAATAATACCATATGGCACATCAGTAGTAGTATAATTTTGTAGTTCATTTTGCAAACTTTCTCTTTCATTTACTAAATTATCAAGTTCATCATGTAAGTTTTGAAATTCTACTATCCTTTCTTTCAAATTCATAAAATCAGCTTTTCTGTTTAATAATTCCTCTTTTATTTTTTCTTCCATATTTTATTTCCTTTCTGAAGGCATAAATCAAATTGGAATTCATAAAACTGTTATCCCTTCAATAAATTTCCTAGTAGATTTATTTTTTCACGCTTTATCACTAAATAATATTATAACAAAATTTGACAAAAAACACAATAGTTTTATGTAAATTTATATTCTAAAATTCCTGTAGACTTCTCTGTGCAAGTTTCATATATCTTTCTTTTTTATCTTTAATTCTTTTACCCTCTAATTCAGGTAAAATTCCGAAGTTTGCATTCATTGGAGCGAAATTATCACTGTCAGTAGAAATATATTTAGCCAATGCACCAATAACAGTATTTTCAGAAAATATAATTTTTCTACAATTTTCACCATTTTTAAATTGTTCTATTGCATTTAATCCTGCAACCATGCCTGAAGAAATAGATTCAACATAACCTTCAACACCTGTAATTTGACCAGCAAAATATAAATTGTGATTATTTCTAAATCTATATGTTTCATCTAAAAGTTTTGGAGAATTTAAATATGTATTTCTATGCATAACACCATATTTTACAAATTCTGCATTTTTTAAGCCAGGTATCATAGAAAATACTCGTTTTTGTTCACCAAATTTCAAATTAGTTTGAAATCCAACTAAATTATATAAGCTTGCCTTTTTATTGTCTTGTCGTAATTGTACAACAGCATATGGTCTCTTACCTGTTCTTGGATCATCAAAACCCACTGGTTTAAGAGGTCCAAAGCGTAATGTATCTATTCCTCTTTTAGCCATAATTTCTATTGGCATACACCCTTCAAAAATTTCTCTTTTCTCAAAATCATGTAATGTAACTACCTCTGCATCTATTAATTCTTTACAAAAATCCTCATATTCTTGTTTGCTAAAAGGCAAATTTATATAACTATTTTCTGAACAATTATTAATTCTTTGCTTCCATTGTTCAATTGTCTCATCTTTTTTCTTTTCTTGTACATATCTATCTCCATAAAAAGCAATATCAAAATCTATACTATCTTTTAAAACAATAGGTGCTACCGCATCATAAAAATATAATTTATTTTGTCCTGTTATTTCTTGTATTTCTTTTGCAAGCTCATCAGATGTTAAAGGTCCAGTACATATAATTGTAATATTGTTCTTTATTAAATCTTTTACCCTTACATCTTCTCCAACATTACATTCTATTACATCTATATATTCATTTTTTCTAATTTCTTCTGTTACCTTTTTTGCAAAAATATCTCTATCAACTGCTAAAGCTTGCCCTGCAGGTACACTTGTCTCATCTGCAGTTTTTATAAGTAATGAATCTAATCTCCTTAGTTCTTCTTTTAATAATCCACATGCATTTGTAAGTAAATTTGATTTTAGTGAATTACTACATACAATTTCTGCAAAATTAGGATTTGAATGTGCAGGCGAATATTTAGTGGGTTTCATTTCATATAATTTTACATTTATTTTTTGTTTTGCAATTTGATATGCTACTTCTGATCCAGCCAAACCAGCCCCAATAACATTTATATGTTTTTCCATTAATACTCTCACACCTTTCCAGTTGTTTTTTCATAACGTGTTTTCTCTATTAGAAAAGTCAGCATGACTTTCCTAATAGGGAAGAAAATAATGCACTTAATTCATCTAACTAAATAATTTCATAATATCTTCCTTTGATAATTTATTTACAAATGTTGTTTTTGTACTAAGCATATTTTGAGCAAGTTCTGATTTTCTCTTTTGCAACTCATAAATTTTTTCTTCAATCGAATTTTTTGTAATAAGTTTATATACTTGTACATTATTTTTTTGTCCAATCCTGTATGCCCTATCTGTAGCCTGGTTTTCTGCAGATAAATTCCACCAAGGATCATAATGTATAACCATATCTGCACCTGTTAAATTAAGACCTGTTCCTCCTGCTTTTAAAGAAATTAAAAAGACTTTTGCATTATTTGTTTCATTAAATTCATCTACCATTTTTATTCTTTCATCAACTTTTGTACTTCCTGTAAGTTTAAAATAATTAATATTTCTAGCTCCTAATTCTTTTTCCAATAAATCAAACATAGATGTATATGTAGAAAAGATTAATATTTTATGTCCCGCTTCTGTTGCATCTTCCACGATTTCCATACATTGATCTAATTTACTGCTATGTCCTTTATAGTTTTCTATAAACAATTTTGGATGACAACATATCTGTCTAAGCCTTGTAAGTAATGCCAATATTTTGATTTGACTTTTTTCAAATCCATTATTTTCTATTTCATCTGCTAATTCTTCTTTTGCCTGTGCTAAATAAGTTAAATACAACTTTTCTTGTTCTTCATCCATCTCATTATTTAAAACAGTAACTGTCTTTTCAGGTAACTCTGTTAATACTTCCTTTTTAGTCCTTCTTAATATAAAAGGTTCTATAAGCATTTTTAATTTTTTTAAAGATTTTTCATCTTCATCTTTTACAATAGGTGTCTCATATTTTGTTTTAAAATCTTTGTAATTAAACAAATATCCTGGCATTATAAAATCAAAAATTGACCATAATTCTGCAAGTGAATTTTCAATAGGTGTACCTGTTAATGCAAATCTAGACATAGATTTTATCTGTTTTATGACTTTTGCATTTTGTGTAGTACTATTTTTTAAGTATTGTGCTTCATCTGCTATCGCATATCTAAAGCTATATTCCTTATAATATTGGATATCTCTTTTTAATAAATCATATGATGTAATTATTAAATCATATTTATCGATATTTTCAATTAATCTTTTTCTTTCTGCTGAAGTTCCCCTAATTACTTGTACTTTCAAATTAGGAGCAAACTTCTTTGCTTCATTAAGCCAATTAAGAGTTAGAGAACTTGGAGATACTACAATACTAGTTTTACTATCATTACTCTCTTCAATATATGATAATATCACAGATAAAATTTGAACTGTTTTACCAAGTCCCATGTCATCTGCTAAAATACCACCAAAATGGTAAGCATCTAATGTTCTAATCCAATTATAGCCAGTTTTTTGATAGTAGCGCAATTTAGCATTTAATGTTTTTGGCAAATCATATTCATCTTCCAACATATCCTGGTTTAAATTATTTATTATATTTTTATATTCCTGATTTTTTATTATTTCTGTACCTTTAATACCTTGTAACAATTGGTTTAAATATAAACTTCTATTAACAGGTAATTTAATCTCACCTTCTTCTAAATCTTTGTAGTCTAGACCCATTCCTCCTACTAATTTGTCAAAAAAAGCTATTTCTTTATTATCTTCTAAATCCAAAAATGTTCCATTCTTTAACCTGTGATACTTCTTTTTTAATTTATATTTTGACATTATATCTTTTAATTCTTTAATATCAAACTCTATCTTACTTAAATCTATTGTTAATAAATCATTCTCTACCTTTACTCCTAAACTACCTATCTTAGGTTTTACAACCTCTTTAGATTTAAAATTATCTGTTACTAATACCTCAAATTTTTGCATATAATATGTAATATCATTTGTTAGAAAATTATAAATCTTATCATCATCAGGTAATATAAACCTTAAGTTCTTTACATCAAACATAAATCCTGTTTTTCTAAAAATATTAAAACTTTGAGTTTCCTTTACAATATCTCTTGGTACACTTGGCTTATTTTTTTCATCTAATGGATTAAATTCGTAATTTCCATAGCAAAATCTTACATCTGCAATAATATAATCATTTTTATCAAAATCCAAAAATAATTTAACCTGCAAATTTTCTGGTGTATACTTTTTTATTAATTTATCATCTATATTCCCCATAATAATTGCATTTTTTACTTTTGGTATAACAATAGAAAATAATAATGATAAATCACTTTCTTTTAAATGTAATTCAGTTACATAATTCTGTCTAAAACTTTGTAATAACTTTAAATTAGTATTTTCAAATTCTTTTGTTAATCTACAAAGTCTGTCTTGTTGTAGAATATATTTATATCTTCTCCCTTTTAGTAAATTACATTTAAATACATCTTGATTTGGTACAATTACATAATCTACTTCATCTTTATTTAATATAAATTCTAAATTTGGATTTCCATCTACAAATTCTATATATTCTTCTGTATAATCTCTTTGAAATTTAACTTCTCTTCCTTTTAAAATTTCAAACAAATCATCTAGACCAGTATTACTAACTATAATTGTGTTATCACTTAGGGCGTTTCCATAATATCTATAATTACTATTTGAATTTGAATTTGCATATTTAATTATCTCTGCATATTTTAATATAAAGTCTAACAATGGCCTATCTTTTTCCACAAATGATTCTCTAGTGTGAATAAATTGCAACTTATCCCCATAATGATAAAAACCTTTATTTAACATTCTATCATAAAATTCTGATAAAGATTTCAATTTATATAATCTCTTATCTCCAATTTTAAATTCAATCTTCATGTCATTAGTAAATTTATCATATATAATTTTAGGTTCTATATTTATAGTTCCTTTTGATTTTACAATCTCTTCTTTATCATCATCTATAGTTTCTACTTCCTCATTATAGAAATTATTTACAATTTGTCTAAAGCTCCTATATTTCACTTCTTGACTTTCTAAATCCATGGCTTGTTTTTCTTCTTTATCTATTTTATTTTTTATTTCATCTTCTTCTAGTTTATTAAAGGCTATAACTGTTGCCAAAGAATGTTTACAAACCCCATAATGTTTTTTGTAATCAGGACATGTACATGAAATATCTTCTATCTCACCTCTTTGAACAGATACAAAAGTAACATATTTTTCTGTACCATTAACATTTGCTTTTAATTCAAAATTATTCTTGTCATTATATTCAGTATTTAGAAATTCCACTTTTCTTGAATTAACATATTTTATTGCTCTTATTGTCCTTTCTGTTCCTGCATCTTCTTTTAATTCCAACAAAATATTAGGATTTATTTGCATAAATAACTCTCCTTTACGGCTAATTATTATACTATAAATCCTAATATTTTTCAAGAGCTTTTAAAACTATTTCATAAATTGTTAAACCCTTTGTATTACATAAGTTTTAAGAATCGACTCTACTGTAGTATTCTGCAATAAGCTCGTCCAATTCTACACTAAGTTTGTAAATGATGTCATAGTCTTCGCCATCTTCAATGCTTTTGTTCAATTTATCTCTTAATTTACAAATTTCATCATTTAACATATATATCTCTCCTTTTTATATTTTTTCTCTCACCTATAAATATAAATTACCATATTTTTCCTTTTTAGTCAAGTAATTTTTTTCTTTTTCCACAACTTTCGTATGCAAAAAATCGACATATTTCGACATAAAATATAAAAAAACAACGGCAGAAATTATAATATATAATTTAAACCGTGTTTTCCACAAACTTTTTATTCTATTATTTTAGCAAATAATTTGTTATTTTCCACTTTCTAATTCTTAATAACTGACAAAACCATTTTATTTTCATCAAAAACTTCCTTTAAAACCTGTTCAGCATATTCTTTATTTACAGTATCTATTAGTTCTATATAATCAAAACTATTTATTCCCTTTAAATAATCTGCTAAAAACATTCTTGCTATATTTGTAATATCATTATATTCTTTTATATAATCACCATATATCGTTTTTCTAATCCTGTCAAAATCTTTTTCATCTATCCCATTTTCTTTTACTTTTTTTACTTGTTCTTTAAAGCTATCATACAATAAATTAGAATCATTTGATTGTCCTGCTATTAATATGTGAGAATACCCTCTTGAAAATTCATAATCCATATTAGGAGCAGAAGAAATATTCCCTTCATCATATAATTTCTTATATAATTCTGAGCTCTCACCAAATATAAGATTTAATAATATTTCAATTGCTATATGTTTTTTTACTATAGTTTCTTTATTCATTGGTATGTCTTTAATCCCAATAGTATATAATGGTCGACTTACTTCCATTTTTTGTTCAACATTTTCTTTTACAATTGTTTCAGGTTCTTCAGGATAGATTCTTTTTATTTCTCCACTAGCCTTTATATCTACTAATCTTTTTTTAATCTCTTCTAACATCTTATTTGGCTCAAAATCTCCTGCAACAACCATTACCATATTAGATGGATTATAAAATGTGTTATAACATTTATATAAAATTTCTTTATTTATTCTACTAATACTATCTATTGTACCTACAACATCTATCTTGATTGGAAAATTATGATACATTACCTGCATAGCATTTAAATATACTTTCCATTCAGGATAATCATCATACATCATTATTTCCTGTCCGATTATACCTTTTTCTTTTTCTACATTTTGATCTGTAAAATAAGGATGTTGTACATAATCCATAAATTCGTCTAAAGCTTCATAAAAATTATCTGTAGCCTCATATAAATAAGCTGTGTGATCATTTGTTGTATATGCATTAGCCTCTACTCCTATCTCAGTTAATACATCTAAACTATTTCTACCACTTTCTTGTTCAAATAATTTGTGTTCTAAAAAATGAGCAACTCCATCAGGAACTTTTGTAATTTCTTTTTCACCTGGAACTATAAATTCACTATCATTAGAGCCATAATTTGTTCCCCATAATATATATTTTTTTTGAATTCCTTGCTTAGGTATAATCATAACAGTTAATCCATTTTCCAGTTTTCCCATAAAAACTTTTTCTTTAACCTTTAAATTTTCTATAATCTGCATATTATATTTTACACTCCCTTTACAATATTTTATTTTTTGTCATTTAAAAAGTAAATTGTATCTATCTTTATATTTTGTGCTATATTTAATACATCTTGCTTTGTCACACTTTGTATTTTTTCAATATATTGATTAATATCTAGTTTAGTTTTATAAAATTCTTGTCCATAAAAATACATTATTTCTGTGTCTTGTTCATCATCTATTATCTTTATATTAGACACCAAGCATTTTTTTGCAGTATCTATGTCATTTTCTGAAAAATTCCCATTTTTTAATTCTTCTAATTGTTCTCTAACTAATTTTAAAGTTTTATCATAATTTTTTATTTCTATTCCACAATTTATTATTATATTATTTTTTATTTTTACATAACTTGAACTTGCAACATATGCTAAGCTTGCCTTTTCTCTAACATTTTGGAACAACCTTGAATTTGCACTTCCACCTAATATTTCATTATATACTAGTGCAACATATTGCATATTTTCATCTTTAGTATCCAAATTCAATCCCAAAACAAGTTTTCCTTGAGTAACATCCATAGCTTCATTTATAATTTGCTCATTATTATTTATATTTTCTTGCAGATTTGACATATTAAATATGGCATTTCTATCATTTAAATTTTGAATTTCAGGCATTTTACATATCCTATCACTTATTTGCTCATCTATTATTCCTGAAACAAATATATCAATTTTACATGTGTTTAATAGTTCTTTATAATATTTATATAAAGATTTTTCATCTATATTATCTAAATCTTCTTTATAACCATATTTATATAAAGAATATGGTTTATTCCTATACATTTCTTCTATACATCTATCTACAGCATATCTTGCCTTATTATCCATTTTTCCATCTATTAATTGTGCTACATTGACCTTTTCTTGTTCAACATATGTTTTTAAAAATGCATTATCTTCTATTAATGGATTAAATACAATTTCTAAAAGATTTGCTATAGTTTCATCTAAAATATTTTCTGCATCTTGTGGTAAAAACTTTGAATTTATGGCTTCAATATAAAATTTTAATACTTGATTATCTCCTCTTTTATCTATACCACAGTTAAAAGAAGCTCCATACATTTCTTCTAATTTTGTACTTATATCTTCTTGTGTTGGCATATTTTTAGATCCTCTTCTTAAAACTGCTGGTATTAATGAGTTTTTAGTTATATTTTCTCTGTTTAGTTCTGTCGTTAAAAAAACTGAAACTAAATTAGTTTTAAACTTTTCATTTCTAATTAAATGTAATTTAACTCCATTTTTTATTTCTTTAACTTTATATTCCATAATAAATTTCATTCCTTTCCTGTTTTACTATATTAAAGTAATCTTTCTAAAACTGAATCTCTTATCAAAAATATATAATTATTGTTTACGGTTTTTTCTAATTTTATTCATATAGGTAATTTAAAAGAGAAGTAAAGTTAAACACTTAGTACTTCCCCTCTAATTTTATTTTTAAAATTTTCTCTTTCTTGCAGCCTCTGATTTTTTCTTTCTTCTTACACTAGGTTTTTCATAGTGTTCTCTTTTACGTACTTCTTGTATAACACCATTTCTAGCACATTGTCTTTTAAACCTTCTTAAGGCATCTTCTATATTTCCATTTACTTTAATTTCTGATGACATTTTTATTCCCCCTCCTTCCAGCCATATGGACCTGTATGTGGGATAACCCTTTTAACAGTATACATTATACATTAAAGATTTTATATTGTCAATAGT
Organism: uncultured Clostridia bacterium; assembly: GCA_944388755.1. Lineage (GTDB taxonomy): Bacteria > Bacillota > Clostridia > TANB77 > CAG-508 > CAG-269. Next base: position 28,341 of record CALXJY010000001.1, read on the forward strand.
CAAACCCTTATGTTATAGGAATTTTATGAAATATAATATATAATTCATTTTTAATATATTTTATAACTGTAAATAAATATATTACATTCCAAAAAACTTACCTATAAAATTAAACACAGGATTTTCGAATAAAAGTTCATTCATCCAATCTCTAGTAAAAGGGAGGCTGAATAATAAAATACCTACTGCTATAACTACTAAAATTGTTAAGACAAGTGCTAATAAATCCTTTTTTGTCATTTCTTTAAATTCTTGCCTCTTAGGTCTACTTTTATATAATGTTTTTAAAAGATCCATAACTCCATTTATAGTACCTAAGTTTTGATTCAGTCTTCTTTTTTCCTCTTTCTCATCATCTAATAGTGAATTATCATTATTAGATTCTTTTTTTGAATTGTTAGTGGTTGTAGCTTTGTAATTACTAAAGTCTTTTCTTTCAGATTCATATGATTTTTCACCATATTTTTTTCTATACAATTCCTCTTTTTCCCTTTTAAATTCAAAATCATACTGTTCTCTTAAAAATTCGTCTGAAAGCACATCATATGCTTCATTAATTTCTTTTAATTTTTGCTCAGATATACTTTTATTTTTTTCATTTTTTTGTAAGTCTGGATGATACCTTTTTACCAAAACCTTATATGCTTTTTCTATTATTTCTACTGATGCTTTTTCATCTACTTGTAATATCTGATAATAATTTTTCATGGTAACTCCTACATTTTAAGAAAAAATAGCTTCAAATTCATCTGATTCAATTTTTTCTTTTTCTAATAAAATCTGTGCAACTGCATGTAATTTATCCACATGCTCAGTCAAAATTTGTCTAGCTCTATTATATCCTTTATCAACAATATTTTTTACTTCTTCATCGATTATAGCTGCAGTTTCTTCTGAATATTCTTTAGATTGTGCTAAATCTCTACCTAAAAATACTTCATTTTGGCTAGAACCTAGAGTTATTGTTCCAATTCTATCACTCATTCCATATTTTGTAACCATGCACCTTGCAATCTGTGTAGCTCTTTCAATATCATTGCTTGCACCTGTTGAAATATCATTTAAGATAAGTGCTTCTGCTACCCTTCCACCAAGTAGAGATACAATATTTTCCTCCATTTCTGTTTTTGACATAAAGTTTTTATCTTCTGTTGGACGATACATTGTATATCCTCCAGCCATTCCTCTTGGAACAATTGATATTTGATGTACAGGATCTTGAGTCTCCAAATAGTGACTTACAACTGCATGACCTGCTTCATGATAAGATACCAATTTATTTTCTTTATCACTTCTGACTCTAGTCTTTTTTTCAGGTCCCATAGTTACTTTAACCATGGCATCTTCTATTTCTTTCATTCCTATTTGTGGTAAACCTCTTCTTGCTGCTAATAATGCTGCCTCATTTAATACATTTTCAAGATCTGCTCCTGCAAAGCCTGATGTATTTTTAGCGATTACTTTTAAGTCTACATCATCAGCTAATTTTTTCTTTCTTGCATGTACTTCCAAAATTTGTTCTCTAGCTTTTACATCAGGTGCACCTACTACAATTTGTCTATCAAATCTACCTGCACGTAATAATGCTTTATCAAGTACATCAGGTCTATTTGTAGCTGCTAGTACTATAACACCTTCATTTTCAGAGAATCCATCCATTTCAACTAATAATTGATTTAAAGTTTGTTCTCTTTCGTCATGTCCACCACCAAGTCCAGCACCTCTTTGACGTCCAACTGCATCAATTTCATCTATAAATACAATACATGGTGCATTTCTTTTAGCCTCATCAAATAAATCTCTAACCCTTGAAGCACCAACACCGACAAACATTTCAACAAAATCAGAACCACTTATAATAAAAAATGGTACTCCTGCTTCTCCTGCTACTGCCTTTGCTAAAAGAGTTTTACCTGTACCTGGTTGACCTACTAATAAAACTCCTTTCGGTATTCTTGCTCCCATATCTGTGAATTTTTTTGGATTTTTTAAGAATTCTACTATTTCTTGTAATTCTTCTTTTTCCTCATCAACACCTGCTACATCATCAAAAGATATTTTATTTCTGTCTGCTGGAGTCATCATCTTTGCCTTACTTTTACCAAAAGATAATGTTTTTCCTCCTCCTTGTGCTCCATTTGCTCCACCCATCATTAAGAACCAAAATATAAAGAAAATTATTAGTAATCCAAATGGAGTTAAGAAACTAAGAATTGTTACAAAAATAGATTGAGACTTTTCTTCTAATGTAAATGATCCATTTTTTATAAAATCTTGTGTATAATTCATAAAGTTTTCCATATTTGGAATATTAACTTGTTTTATAACTTTGTCATCTGTTAATTCTACATTTGCTGTTTTACCATCTGATTCAATTTGGATTGCCTCTACTTTTCCTTCATTAATATTTGTAATTAATTCAGAGTATTTCATCTTTTTGTTTGAGTTTTCCATTACAGATGATAATACAATTATAAAAATAACACCTATTATTAGCCACATTGCTAATGTCTTTATATTATTTTTCAAAATAATTCCTCCTTCTAGTTAATGCAATGTTTTTTTCACTTGAATTTATAACATATAAATGTGTGTTTTTCAAGTGTTTTTTTGTGTCTTTTTTGTGACAATCTTATGTACTTTTCTAACTTTCTACGGATACTTGCCTTTGGTCTATAAAATAAATTTGTCCATTTTTTACTAAAACTTTTAAATTTTTATTTGGCATTAAATATTTATTACCAATATTATTACTACATAGTTTTATTAAATCTTCTATATGTATTTTTTCTATACCTTTACTATCTCCAAAAATCTTTGTAATAGTATATAACAGAATTTTTGATTTTATGACTTTATCTTGGTAATTAAATTGTTTTAAGTTAAGAATTATTTTTGATTTACTTTCACATATACATATTTCCCTATATATTTTTTTTACTTGTTTTGTTATATACAATTCTTCTTCTTTAACAAGATCTGATAATCTGTCTAATGTTTCTATAATGTTTGGATTAAACTCTTGTTTTACATAGGGAATTACTATATTCCTGATTTTATTTCTTGTATATGTATTATCAAAATTTGTTTTATCAATTTTTGGATTTAAATTATTTTTTTCACAATATTCTTCAATTTCCTGTCTAGAACATTCTAATAAAGGTCTAATATATTTATTGTTTTTTATAGGTTCTAAACCTATTAATCCATTTAATCCTGTTCCTCTTAATAAATGCATTATAATTGTTTCTATTTTATCATTTTTATTATGTGCAATTGCAATCTTATTTCCACTAAGTTCTTGCATAATTTCATCAAAAAAATTATATCTTTCCATTCTTCCTGTTTCTTCTATTCCCATTTTATTATTATATGCTATTTTCTTTACATCTATACTTTTAGAAAAAAATGGAATATTTAGCTTATCACACAATTCTTGTACATATGTTTCATCTGATTTTGCTTCTTCTCTTATCATATGATTAACATGTGCTACATAAATTTGAAATCTTAAATTTTCTTTTTCCTCTAATTTTATTTTTAAATTAAATAAACAATTTAGCATTGCAATAGAGTCAGGCCCACCTGAAACTGCTAAAATTATTTTGTCATTATTTTGTATTAAATTGTACTTTTTTATAGTTTGTAATACTTTTTCTTCCATACATATTCACATTCCTTAGCATAAATTCATTGTAACTATTATTAAGTCTTATTCAAATCTTTTTTCCAAATTAACAAATTTTGTATATGTACCAAACCATCCTAAATCAATTGTTCCTGTAGATCCGCCTCTATGTTTTGCAATTATTACTTCTGCAATGTTTTTCTTTTCACTATCTTCATTATAATAATCATCACGATACAAAAACATAACTATATCTGCATCTTGCTCAATCGCTCCAGATTCACGTAAATCTGAAAGCATAGGTCTATGGTCAGGTCTTTGTTCAACAGCTCTAGATAATTGTGATAAAGCTATTACTGGTACATCTAATTCTTTTGCTAATATTTTTAAAGAACGGCTAATTTCAGAAATTTCTTGCTCACGACTTCCATTCCTTTTATTAGATCCTTGAATCAACTGTAAATAGTCAATTACAACCATTCCTATGTCTTTTTCCAATTTTAGTTTTCTACATTTTGCTCTAATTTCAGTAATTGATATTCCGTGGTGTATCATCAATAAATATTTGTGCTTCTGACAATGGTCCAATAGTTTCTGCAAGTTTTGCCCAATCTTCTTCTTCTAATTTTCCTGTCCTTACTTTATTACTATCAACCATTGCTTCACTACATAAGATTCTATTTACCATTTGTTCCTTTGACATCTCTAAACTAAATATTGCAACTGGTTTTTTTGCTCTAACAGCTACATGTGTCGCAATATTTAAAGCAAATGCTGATTTTCCCATTGCTGGTCTTGCAGCTATTAGAATAAGTTCTGAACCATGGAAACCTGCTGTTCTATAATCCAAATCTGCAAATCCACTTGGTATACCTGTTATATGTTGTTTTCTATTATACAATTCCTCTAATTGTGTAAAACTATCTACTAAAACATCTTTAAGCTGTGCATATCCTTTTTGATTTTTATCTTGCATTAGATTAAAAATTTTCTTTTCTGCACCTTCCATAATATCATCTAATTCTTGTGTTGGGTCATATCCAAGTTCTATTATTTCATTTGCTGTTTTTATCAAATTCCTTAATATTGATTTTTCTTCTACAATTTTAATATATTTATTTGCATTTGCTGTTGTTGGAACTTTTTCAGGTAATTCTGCTATATATTCTATTCCGCCTACCTGGTCAAACTTTCCCATGGATTCTAGTTCTGATTTTACTGTTATTAAATCTATTGGCTCTGCTCTATTATATAAGTTAACCATTGCTGTATATATTATTTTGTTATCCTCTCTATAAAAATCTTCAGGCTTTAATACCTCTATACTAGAAATTACAGCATCATTATCTGTAATCATACTTCCAATAACTGCCTGCTCCGCTTCTAAGTCATGTGGTGGTACTTTTCCTACTTCCATTTTAGGTTTCATTCCTTCCCTTAATTAGTTTAAAAAAACAATAACAGACTTTTTTACTTGTATTATCCGCAATATTTAAAAGTCTTTGTCATTGTTTATGTAACAATCTATTTTTAACCTTTAACTACATTAATCTTTAATTTAGCAATTACACCTTCATATAACTTTATTTCTACAGTTTTTGTTCCTAATTCTTTTATTGTTTCTTTTAAATCTATTTTCTTTTTATCTACAATAATATTGTGTGTTTTTTGCAATAATTCTGCTATTTCTTTTGAGGATACACCTCCAAATATTTTACCATTTTCTCCAGCTTTTACTGGAATAGTTAGCATTATCTTTTTTATATGTTCAGCTTGTTTTCTTGCTTCTTGTTTTTCTTGATCTTTTCTATAAGCATTTGAATCTTGCTTTGCTTTTAAGTTTGCCATATTTTGAGCATTTGCTTCTACAGCTAGTCCTTTTGGAAATAAAAAATTTCGTGCATATCCATCTGAAGCATTTATTATTTCATCTTTTTTTCCTACTCCTTTTATATCTTGTTTTAATATTACCTTCATATTATTCACAATCCTTTCTCATATATGAGTTGTACGTTGATTAAATTTTAAATGCAGTTTGACGACGCCAAAATTGTAATTATTTTTTAACTAAAATAGTCATTAATACAATTAACTAACTCCTCTCTAACTTCCTCCATGCTTTTTCCTTCAACCTGTGCACCTGCTAATGTAATATGTCCGCCACCGCCTAGCTTTTCTAGGATTAATTGTACATTGATATCTCCTAATGATCTACCACTTATACAAATTTTGTCACCCATATCTCCTAATACGAAAGAAGCTGTGATATTACTAATTGTTAAAAGCTCATCTGCAGCTTTTGCACATACTACACTGACATCTTTTTCTTTTTGATTATTCATTGCAATTGCGATACTTTGATTTACAATTTCAGCAGACTTAACAATATCTGCTATTTTGTTAAAATTAGATAAATCACTTTGGAACCATTTTTTTACTCTAATAATATCAACACCACATCTACGTAAATAAGCTGCTGCTTCAAATGTTCTTACACCTGTTTTAAATGTAAAGTTTTTTGTATCCATCATTATTCCGGCATATAAACTTTCTGCTTCTATTGTTTTTAATTCAACATTTACTTCTGTATATTGCATAAGTTCTGTAACTAGTTCTGCAGTTGAAGAAGCATATACTTCTTGGAATGTAAGTATAGAATTTTCTATATAATCCTCACTTCTCCTATGGTGGTCAATTATAACTATTTTCTCGACTTTATCTATTAATTGTGGCTCTTCTACATAATTTTTTTTATGAGTATCTACTACAACTAATAATGTGTTTTCTTCTATATTTTCCATAGCAACTTCTTTACCTATAAATAAATCTTCATATTCTTCGTTTTTATCTAGTTCTTTTTTAAATGTATCTAAAGCATAACTTTGCCCATTATACACAATATATGCATTTTTATTTAAACTTTTTGCTAGACGGTAAATTCCCATTGCTGAACCCATTGCATCAATATCAGGATTTTGATGTCCCATTATTAACACCTTATCTGATTCTTTAATCAAGTTCTCTAATGCATGTGCTACAACACGAGCTTTTACTTTAGTACGCTTTTCTACTTCTTGAGCTCTTCCACCGAAAAAACGATATATTTCATTTTCTCTGACAACTGCCTGGTCTCCACCTCTACCTAAAACTAAGTCCATTGCTACTTGTGCTGATTTATATTTATCTTTATCTGTATCTCCTTCATTTGATACAGCTATACTTAAAGTAAATTGGAATTTTTCTCCTGTATTTATTTCCTTTATCTTATCTAATATACTAAATTTGTCTTCCTTTACTTCTTCTAGATATCTTTGTTCAAAAATATAAACATATCTATCACGGTCTGTTTTTATTAAGATTCCATTTGATTCATTTGTCCATTCAAATATTGCTTTATCTATTTCTGCAATAATTTGCGCTTTTTCTTCACTATCTATTAATTGCATATTTTCCTCATAATTATCTACCATAATTATCTCTACACATGAGCGAGAATCTTTATATTTTTGCTGTAATGTTCTATTTTCTGTTACATCTATAAAATATAATATTACCATATATTCTTTTGCTGTTTTTTTATCTTTATTACGAGAGCTAACATATCTTCCCACTATTTTATAGATTTTATCTTGTATTGCAATTTCTCTTTCAATACATGATTGAAATTTTTGTTTTTGTATATCTTTTTGTTTTTCTATATCATTTTTTATTTCAAATATCATATCATCTATGTATGAATTTATATCTACTTTTTCAAACTCTGAAACAAATGTTGAACTACGCCATATTATTTTTCCATTTGTCTCTAAAACAATTAATGGAAAAGGAGAATTTATTAATGTACTCTTTGCGGCAGTATCTACATTTAACATCAAATCTTGCAATGTTTCAGATATCTCATTTTTTCTCTTATTATTTGCAAAATACGTATACCCTAATATTAATAAATACATAATAACTGATGGAAATATCATATTATTATTATATATACTAATAATTATCAATAAGAATAATATAATTATTAAGTATATTTTAGTTTTTGATATTATATAATCAAAAACTTTTCTATTTGTGTTTTGCATTTTTTAATACAATCCTTTCTAGTTGAAAAAACACAATCACTTTTTCAACAATTATTTCTTTTTAGTTACATTTTATTTTACATAGATATAATATTATAACTATGTAAAATTTTAAATTAATACTACTATTTTACCTTATTTTTGAGGATTTGTCAATTTTAACACCTTATTTAATCGCATTTAAATATGCTTCTGTCATCTCGTCATCTGTTACATTATATTCTTCTTGTATTAATTCTATCTCTTTACTTTGAGAATTAGTTGTATTTCCAGCCCATAAAAATAAATTTACTAGAACTATTAAAATAAATAAAATACTTGCAATTACTAAAATTGTTATTGAACCTTTTTGATTTTTTATTAAATTCTTCATATATATTCTTCCTTTTTCAATTATTTAATGATTTTATTATGTGTAAATTATATCAATAATATTGACTTTTTTCAATTAATTTTTTTAATTTTTAAAGAACTTTAAGGATTACTCCCTAAAGTTCTTCTTTTTCTGCTAATTCAGTATTTATTTTTATGTCTTGGTATTTTTTCATTCCAGTACCTGCTGGAATTAATTTACCAATTATAACATTTTCTTTAAGTCCTACTAAATCATCAACTTTTCCTTTAACTGCTGCATCTGTAAGTACTCTTGTTGTTTCTTGGAATGATGCTGCAGATAAGAAACTATCTGTTGCAAGAGATGCTTTTGTAATTCCAAGTAAAACTCTTTTACCTGTTGCAGGACGTTTACCTTCTTTAATTGCCTCATTATTTTTATCTTCAAACTCATACATGTCAATTAAAGCACCTGGGAACATATCTGTATCTCCATTATCATCAATTCTTACTTTCTTAAGCATTTGTCTACCTATAACTTCAATATGTTTATCATTTATATCAACACCTTGGTTTCTATAAACTTTTTGTACTTCCGAAATTAAATATTCATATACACCTTTTGGTCCTTTAATTGCTAAAAGTTCGCTTGGGTTTACTGATCCCTCAATTAATGGTTGAGCTACTTCTACCATATCTCCATTATTTACTTTCATTTTTGATCCAAATGGAATTGTATATGTTCTAGAATCATCTTTACTTGTTACTATTACCTCTTTTTTCTTCTTTGTCTCTTTTATTTTTACCTTTCCCGCTATTTCAGAAATAATAGCTAATCCTTTTGGTTTTCTAGCTTCAAATAATTCTTCAACTCTAGGAAGACCTTGTGTTATATCTGCAACACCTGCAACACCACCAGAGTGTATTGTTCTCATTGTAAGCTGTGTTCCTGGTTCTCCAATTGATTGTGCTGCAATAATTCCAACTGATTCACCAATTGATACTAAATCTCTTCTTGCTAAGCCCATACCATAACATTTTTGACAAACTCCATGTTTTGAATGGCAACCTAATACAGAACGTACTTCTAATTTTTCAATTCCAGCCTCAACTATTTTATCTGCAATTGGTTCTGTTATCATTGTATCTTTGTCTACAATAACTTCATTTGTTTTTGGATCAATAACATCTTGTAATGCAAATCTTCCAACTAGTCTTTCTTGCATTTTTTCTATTATTTGATTTCCATCTTTTATATCATATACTAATATTCCTTCTTCTGTACCACAATCAGCTTCTCTTACAATAATATCTTGTGATACATCAACTAATCTTCTTGTTAAATATCCAGAATCCGCTGTTCTTAATGCTGTATCTGAAAGTCCTTTTCTTGCTCCATGTGCAGATATAAAGTATTCCAATGCATCTAATCCATCTGCAAATGATGATTTTATTGGTATCTCAACAGCTTTACCTGTTGTACTTGCCATTAATCCTCTCATACCTGCAATCTGACGTAATTGGTTCATATTACCACGGGCTCCTGATTTAACCATCATGTATATAGGATTTAAATCATCAAAATTTTCTTCCATTGCTTTACTAACTTCATTTGTAGTATTTTCCCAAACTTTAATAACTGCGTTATAACGCTCTTCATTTGTAATAAGACCTCTTGCATATTGCTTACGTATATTTTCTATTTGTTTATCCGCTTCTTCAAGTAATTGTTTTTTAGCTGGTGGTACTTCAACATCACTCATAGAGAATGTAATACCTGCAAGTGTAGAATATTTAAATCCTAATGCTTTGATATAATCAATTACTTCTGCAGATTCTGTTAATCCATGTAATCTTATTACTCTTTCTATTATTGTTCCCATAGATTTTTTCATTACTGGGAAATTTATCTCATATTGGAAAGGATCTTCTTTTCTATCTACAAATCCTAAATCTTGAGGAATTCCTTGGTTAAATATAATTCTTCCAACACTTGTTTCTATTTTTTTAGTTTTAATCTCCCCATCAATTTCTTTTGTTATTCTAACAAAAATTTTAGCATGTATATCAACATCATTATTTTCAAATGCCATGATGGCTTCATCAGGATCACGGAAATAAGTTCCTTCTCCTTTTTCTCCATCAAGAGTCATTGTTAAATAATAACTTCCTAAAATCATGTCTAGTCTAGGTACAGCAACTGGTTTACCATCCTGTGGTTTAAGTAAATTATTTGTTGATAACATTAGATATCTTGATTCTGCTTGTGCTTCAGGTGATAATGGTAAGTGTATAGCCATTTGGTCTCCATCAAAGTCTGCATTAAATGCTTCACAAACAAGTGGGTGTAATTTTATAGCTCTACCCTCTACTAAAACTGGTTCAAATGCTTGAATTCCAAGTCTGTGTAATGTTGGAGCTCTGTTTAGCATAACTGGATGATCTTTTATAACATCTTCCAATATTCCCCAAACCTCAGGGTTTAATCTTTCTACCATTCTTTTAGCATTTTTAATGTTTTGTGCTAAATTTCTCCCAACTAGTTCTTTCATAACAAATGGTTTAAATAATTCAATTGCCATCTCTTTTGGAAGTCCACATTGATATATTTTAAGTTCAGGTCCAACAACAATAACTGAACGTCCTGAATAATCCACACGTTTTCCAAGCAAGTTTTGACGGAAACGTCCTTGTTTACCTTTTAACATATCTGATAAAGATTTTAAAGGTCTATTTCCAGCTCCTGTTACAGGTCTACCACGTCTACCATTATCTATTAATGCATCAACAGATTCTTGTAACATACGTTTCTCATTACGTACAATAATTTCTGGTGCACCTAACTCTAATAATCTTTTTAATCTATTATTTCTATTTATAACTCTACGATATAAGTCATTTAAATCTGATGTTGCAAATCTACCACCATCTAGTTGAACCATTGGTCTTAATTCAGGTGGAATAACAGGTACAACACCCATTACCATCCATTCAGGTCTGTTTCCTGAAATTCTAAAAGCTTCGACTGTATCTAATCTTTTTACTAATTTTGTTTTTTTCTGTTCGCTAGCTTTTTCAATTTCCTTTTTTATAGAAGCTGATAATTTATCCAAATCAATTCCTTCTAGCAATGTACGTATTGCTTCTGCTCCCATTTGTGCTTTAAATGATCCTCTTCCAAATTTTTCTTCAGCTTCATGATATTCTTTTTCATTTAAAACTTGGCATTTTTCCAAATCTGTTGTACCTTTATCTATAACAATATATGAAGCAAAATATATAACTTTCTCCAAATTTCTTGGTGATACATCTAGCATTAATGCAATTCTACTAGGTATTCCTTTAAAATACCATATATGTGCCACAGGTGCTGCAAGTTCAATATGTCCCATTCTTTCACGTCTAACTTTTGCTTTTGTTACTTCTACACCACAACGGTCACAAACTATCCCTTTATATCTTACTCTTTTATATTTACCACAATGACATTCCCAGTCTTTTGTTGGTCCAAATATTCTCTCACAAAATAAACCATCCTTTTCAGGTTTTAATGTTCTATAATTAATAGTTTCAGGTTTTTTTACTTCACCTTTTGACCATTCCCTTACTTTTTCATCTGATGCAATACCTATTTTTAATTTATTAAAAATATCCAATTCGTCCACGTTCTATTTCCCCCTATAACTTTTTTATTTGGGTAATTTTAGAACAATTTAAAAGCTATCCACTGCTCGAACAATTCCATCCTGTCGCTTTTAAACTTTCTAAAATTTATTTAATTAAATATTATCTTCATCATTATCTATATTATCATTTGCTAAATCAGAATCAAATATATCTTCTTCTCCTTCATCATCTAGACCATCAAATAGTTCATCACTTTCATCTTCAATCATGTCATCGTCTTCCAAAGATTCGTCAATATATCCATCTTCTAAATCATCTGCTTCTATAACTTCTTCTTCAGATAATAGTTTTTTGTCTTGTTCAGGATCATATTCAATACCATCTTCTATATTTTCTTTAAGTTCTAATTCTTGATTATCTTCTGAATATAATCTTACATCTAATCCTAATGATTGTAATTCTTTTACTAAAACTTTAAAGCTTTCTGGTACACCTGGTTCAGGTATATTTTCTCCTTTAACAATTGCTTCATATGTTTTAACACGTCCAACAACATCATCTGATTTTACAGTAAGCATTTCTTGTAATGTATATGCTGCTCCATATGCCTCTAATGCCCAAACTTCCATCTCTCCAAAACGTTGTCCACCAAATTGTGCTTTACCTCCAAGTGGTTGTTGTGTAACTAGTGAGTATGGACCTGTTGAACGAGCATGAATTTTGTCATCTACTAAGTGATGTAATTTTAACATATACATAACACCAACTGTTACTGGTTTAGCAAAAGGATCTCCTGTTCTACCATCATATAATATTGTCTTTCCATCTGGTGACATTCCAGCTTCTTTTAATATTTCTTCTACATCTTCTTGTGTTGCACCATCAAATACAGGTGTTGATACATGCCATCCTAAAGCTTTTGCAGCTCCTCCCAAATGTACTTCTAAGATTTGTCCTAGATTCATACGAGAAGGTACACCAAGTGGGTTAAGTAAAATATCTATTGGTGTTCCATCAGGCATAAATGGCATATCTTCTTCTGGTAATACTCTTGATATAACACCTTTATTACCATGACGTCCAGCCATCTTGTCTCCAACTGATATTTTTCTTTTTGTTGCAATATAACATCTAATTATTTGATTAACACCTGGACCTAATTCATCTGAATTATCTCTAGTAAAGATTTTTACATCAACAATTGTTCCAGCTTCTCCATGTGGTACACGTAGTGATGTATCTCTAACCTCTCTAGCCTTTTCTCCAAATATTGCTCTTAACAATCTTTCTTCTGCTGTTAATTCTGTTTCACCTTTTGGTGTAACTTTTCCAACCAAAATATCTCCTGGTCTTACCTCTGCACCAATTCTAATAATACCATTTTCGTCTAAATCTTTTAGTACATCATCACCAACATTTGGTATATCTCTTGTTATTTCTTCAGGTCCTAATTTTGTATCTCTACATTCACAATCATATTCTTCTATATGTATTGATGTAAATACATCTTCTTTAACTAATCTTTCATTTAGTAATATAGCATCTTCGTAATTATATCCTTCCCATGTAGAGAAAGCAACTAATACATTTTTTCCAAGTGACATTTCTCCATCTTTAGTTGATGGTCCATCTGCAATACTGTCTCCTTTTTTTACTATCTCGCCTTTTTTTACTATTGGTTTTTGATTTATACATGTTCCACCATTTGTTCTTTTAAATTTACGTAATTTATGTACAACCGTTTTTCCATTATTGTATTTTACAGTAATACTATCTCCTGTAACTTTTTCTACAACACCATCATCTTCAGCTAATACTAATATTCCTGAATCTTTAGCTGCTCTATATTCAATACCTGTTCCTACAATTGGTCTTTCTGTAATCATTAATGGAACTGCTTGACGTTGCATGTTTGCTCCCATAAGTGATCTTTTTGCATCATCATGTTCTAAAAATGGTATCATTGCTGCAGCTATAGAAACTAATTGTTTTGGTGACACGTCAACATATTGAACTTGATTTTTATCAACTTCTATTATGTCATTTTTAAATCTTACTCTAATTCTATTATTAATAAATTCACCTTTTTCATTCATTGGTTCAGATGCTTGTGCAATAATATAATTATCTTCCACATCTGCACTCATATATTCGACAATATCAGTTGCTCTATGTGTTTCAGGGTCTATTTTTCTATAAGGTGTTTCTATAAATCCATATTCATTAATATTTGCAAATGATGAAAGTGCAGATATTAATCCTATGTTTGGTCCTTCAGGTGACTCTATTGGACATAATCTACCATAATGTGTATAGTGAACATCACGTACTTCAAATCCTGCTCTTTCCCTTGTTAATCCTCCTGGTCCTAATGCTGATATTCTTCTTTTATGTGTTAATTCTGAAAGAGGGTTTGTTTGATCCATAAATTGTGATAATTGTGAACTTCCAAAGAATTCACGTATTGCTGATGTAATAGGTTTTGTATTTATTAATGTTTGTGGTGTTACTACATCTAAATCTTGTATTGTCATTCTTTCACGTACTACTCTTTCAAGTCTAGCTAAACCAATTCTAAATTGATTTTGCAAAAGTTCTCCTACACAACGAATTCTACGATTTGATAAATGGTCTATATCATCTTTTTTACCTAATCCATGTGATAAATTAAGTAAAAGATTAATAGAAGCTATCATATCTTCTGTTGTGATATGTTTTGGCACTAATTCATCATATCTCTCTTTTAAAATCTTTAATAAATCTTTTTCTTCTGTATTATCTAATATGTTTTTAAGTACATCATAATTAACATTTTCCTTAAAATGTAATGTGCTTAAATCTACATTTGGTAATATTTTGTAGATATTAACTGTACTATTACCAATAATTCTTACTTTTCTTTCTCCTTGCATAATATCTACAATATTTATTCCTGAATTTTGAATATTTTCTGCTACTTCTTCTGAAATTACTTCTCCTGCTTGAACAAAAACTTCTCCAGTTTCTGTATCTACAATATCTTCAGCTGAAACTTTACCTTTTATTCTACCTGCTAGTCCTAATTTTTGGTTAAATTTATATCTTCCAACTTTTGCTAAGTCATATCTTCTATTATCATAAAATAATCCATTAAATAAATTTCTAGCAGCATCTACTGTTGGTAATTCACCTGGTCTTAATTTTTTATATATTTCAATTAAAGCATCTTCTTGTGTTTTAATTGGATCTTTTGCTATTGTGGCTGTAAGCATTTCTTCTTCTCCAAATAAATCTCTTATTTGGTCATCTGAAATAATTCCAATTGCTCTTAATAATGTTGTAACTGGAACTTTTCTTGTTCTATCTACACGCACCCAAAAAATATCATTTCCATCTGTTTCATATTCAAGCCATGCTCCTCTTAGTGGCATAACTGTAGATGTATATGTCTTTTTACCTGTTTTTGTATCAAATATTTCGTCATAATAACATCCTGGTGAACGTACTAATTGGCTTACTACAACCCTTTCTGCACCATTTATAATAAATGTTCCACTATCTGTCATTAAAGGGAAATCACCTAAATAAATTTCTTGTTCTTTAATTTCTCCTGTCTCACGGTTAATTAATCTTACTTTTACATGTAATCTTGTTGAATATGTAGCATCTCTTTCTTTTGCTTCTTCTAATGTGTATTTTGTTTTTTCTTCCATGAAATAATCAAAAAACTCAAGAACAAGATTACCTGAATAGTCTTCTATTGGTGATATATCTTTTAATACTTCTCCTAATCCTTCTTCTACAAACCAATCATATGAATCTTTTTGTACTTTAATTAGGTTTGGCATTTCGATAAAATCTCCAACTTTGGCAAAATCTTTTCTTGAGGCTTTTTCGTATTGAATTTCTTTTAGTTTCAAAAAAAATCACTCCTTAAATAAAATTAAAGCAGAATAATTTATTTGATTTTAGGAAAAGTCCCTCTTAGAATATAGCTCTTACAAAAGCTTAAAACGCCTGCTTTACATTTTAAGTTATTTTGCAGTTTTCTATATTTAATTCCTCTTTTCTTAAAATTGGAAACATTTGATTTAAATTGTTTTGATCTATTATTTTTTCATTTGATTTTAATTTTTTAAAGTGTAAAAATTCATATGGTATTATATCAGATTCCAAGCTTATTTGTCAATAGATTTTCTGTGATTTTTTAATTTTTGGTTACAACTACCTATAATCATAAAATGTAACAAAAAATTAGGAGAAAAACCTCCTAATTTCTATATTAATATTATTTCTGCTCCATTTCTCATGTTACAGTTTTTTATGCTCAAATTTATATCATATGGCATACCAGTTAATTTATCATATAAAATTGGTATTTTACTAGGTTTATAATATCCTCCTGTAATCTCATATATAGCTTTCATAAGGAGATTAATTATATTATAAACCTTTTGATTTAATGGTAGCCATACATCATATTGTTCTTCTATAATAGGAACATACAATTTTACTAAAACTTTATCCATTATCATCACTACTTTCTCTCATACCTAACAATTTTATAAGTGTTGGAATACCCTGTCTTACAATATATCCATAGCTTCTTCCACAATTATTTACCAAATCTTGCCTATCATCTATACTAATAAGATATTGATCATCAATTCCGTTTCCAACATATATTCCAAAATCATTTGATACATATGATTTATACCAATTATCATATTCATGGTTTTTTAATTTATTTACAGTTTCTACTATTATAAAATTATATAACCCTATTTCTTCAGCTGTTTTTAAAACTTCATTAAATTCTGTATCTTCTACAAATTCATTTATAAATTTATCAATTCCTATTATTATACATAACGTATTTTGTTTATTTTTTTCAAAGTTTTTCACAAAATTTTGATATTCTATTTTTGTTTTTTCTTTTTGTCCTACAGATGGTATTTCTGCATTTAATATAACTATATTCAAATTTTGTAATTTTTTTATTTCTTCAATAACATAATATAAAAATTCTACAGCATCATTTAAATTTTTAGATACAATAATATTCATAAGTCTTTTTGTAAAATCATATGTAGCTATTTTTAGTTGTTTTTTTGTTAAGCCAATTGGTAATGTTTGTATATCTTTTAAATTTGGTTCAAAATCTTTCAGTGTTATTTTATCAGGAATAATTGGAATACTTGGTGCAGATGGTTGCTCTGTAGTATCCAATGTATTAATAATTTCCTGCACATATGCATTATATTCTGCTTGTTCACATATTTTAGCAGTTTGGAATTCATAAATTTCATCACTATCTATAGTTATCAATCCTCTTCCAAAAATATGTGATGGTCTTTTCTTTCCTATTTTATCAAATATATTAAAATAATCATCTTCATTATTTAATTGTAATACTATTTTCTTTTTAAAATTTTGTGTTAATCTATATCTCATCGCATTATAGACACTAACTGTAGTAATAAATATTATCCCACATTTAGCACCTTCTCTTGTAATTGTTAAAAATATATCTTCATATTCCTCTTGAGTAATTTCTGAAAATGCTTCATAATTATTTAAAATAACTACCATCATCGGCATTGGCTTATTGCCTGTTTTTACAAATAATTGATAATCTCCATTATAATTTGATAAAATTTCTTTTCTATCTTTTATTTCATTTTGTATCATATCAAAAAATCTAGAAATTTTTTCATTTTCATTTGCTAAAACCACATCTCCAACTTGTGGTGCATTTCTATATATTTTTAATGCCTCACTTCCAAAGTCAAGTGCATATATAATAACTTTTGTTGCATCATATGATGTAATTAGATTGTAAATTATTGTTCCCAATAATGTTTCTTTTCCACTTTCTGCATTTCCATATACAACTATATTTCCCACATTTAAAAGATTTAAATTAACTAGACCTTGTCTTTGATTATATGGGTCATCATATTCACCAAGTATAACATTTATCCCATCTTTTAAATCTTTAACATGATATTTTTTCTTTAAATCTTCTACAAATATAGTCTCAGGTATACTATCTAACCATAAATTATGTGTTTGAATTTGTTCTTGCTTTGCTAAGTGATATATATATTTAACAATATTTGTTAATTGTTCACCCTTACTACTTATTACTTTTTGCGATGGATCTGCTACTTCTTTTATAGGTGCTCCTATATTAGAAATAAACTGTATTGAATTATCAATTTTCCTTTTTGCCATATCAGATGGATAATATGGTGCTCCTGACCATGCTGATTGTCCTAATACAAAATAATCGTCATTACCAACTTGCATATAAAATTGTCCAGCTCCTCTTAAACTTGCAGCATCTGGTTTTTTTATAACATCCATACTGTCTTCTCTATCTTGCACTTTTAAACATATAGCAAATTTGCTATTACTTCTAATTTGATCATTTACAATTCCAGCAGGTTTTTGTGTTGCTAATATCAAGTGAACACCTAAGCTTCTACCTATTCTTGAAACACTTATTAATTCATCCATAAATTCTTCTTGTTGTTGCTTTAATTCAGCAAACTCATCACAAATTATTAACAAATGAGGTATTGGCTCTTTTATTATACCCTCATGATATAATTTTTGATATTTATAGATATCTATTGTTCCTTCATCTATCATGTTTCTAGCTTCATTAAATTTTATTTGTCTTCTTTTTAATTCACTTTGTATTGATGCCAAAGACCTTTGTAACCCTATTGTATCAATATTTGTAATAGTTCCTACTAGATGAGGTAATTTTATCTGCCCTTTTGAAAAAGCTCCTGCTAATCCTCCACCTTTATAATCTATTAATAAAAATGTAACATCATCAGGCTGATAATTAATTGCCAAAGATAAAATATATGTTATTATAAATTCACTCTTACCAGAACCTGTACTACCTGCAATAAGTCCATGTGGACCATGCATTTTTTCGTGAATATCTAAAACAATTGGCATCCCTGATGAATCTATCCCTATTGGTGCTTTTAATGATAATGTAGAATCATTTTTTCTCCATCTTTCTAAAACATTTAACTGTTCTATTAATCCCACATCATACATTTCTAAAAATGTATATGTATTTGGCAACAGTCCACTACCTGTTCTCATATATCTAATCGGTATATTTGATATTGTTTGACATATTTTCTCAAAGAAGATTGTAAATGATGTATCAAATGTGATTTTTCTTTGGTTATTTGATGACATTTCACTATCAAATATAACTCCTGTATTATTTTCTAATGTTATAAATGTTTTACATTCATTTGGAAGTTGTGTCATATCTTCTGTGATACACAAAAGACTAAATCCCAGATTCTTTTTTGATTTCAACATTTCTGTTATTATTCTCAAATTTTCTATTTTAGTGTAATCATCTGTTATTATTAAATAATATGGACTAAATGCTCTATAATCCATGTTTTCATCATATTGCATTCTTTCTTTCATTTCATCTTCAAGATATTTAGATACTTCTTTCATATCTTCATAATTATCAGCATAAAATCTTATTTGTTTTGTATTGTTCCAAACATGTGGCAACATTTTTACATAATCCCAATAATTATCATTATCTTTTTTTAATAAAAATACAAGTTTTAAATCTTCATAACTATGAAATGCTATTAATTGTACAATAAGAGATTGCATAAACTTTTTAAATGTTTCATTATTTTTTACTACTAATGCTACTACATCTTTTTCAATTAATGATGTGACTATTGGTGCATCTTTTAATGTTTTTGATTTTTCTGCAATATCATTTAATATATCTACTAAATTATCATCCTCCATAGCAAAAGATTCTTCAGGATATTGTATTTCGATTTTTAGTGGCACATCACCTATTCCTAGTCTAACTTGTAAAAAGTCATAATCTTCAATTTTCCTTTCCCAAAGTCTTGGCCCTTTTTCTAATATTATTTTTGTACATTCTTCTGCAGATACATAATTTTCAAAAAGAATTGCCTTTTGTTTAGACATAATTTTTTCTATTACTTTTCTCTTTTTATTCAAATATTCAGTATATCTTTTTTGACGTTTCTCTTCGTAACGCTTTTTTCTCCTTTTATCATATTTAACATTCAAAATCGGAAATACAATTATACTTATAAGCATTGCCACTGCCATAGCCAATGAAAAAGCCGTATCTTTTGCAGTAGCTGTACCACTTATTCTTCCATCTATAGTAGTTATAATTGAAATCATCATCATTAATCCCATTGCTAATGTTGATCCTAATACTAATATAGCAGGTGTATCTTCTTTATCTTGAATTTGTGGTGGAGCATCTATTTTGACCTTTTCAGTTTCTATTATATTTTTTATTCTTGGTGCTCTAGAAAAATACTCTTTATCAGAATATAACTCTATATTTTCCTGTATATCTTCACTAGACTGAGTTTTATCTATTACATATTTACTCTTATCTAGTTCAAAATATTTACTATTATATCTAACCGCATTTTGGGGATTATTTATAAAGATACTATTTCCCATCATTATTACTTTAAGTCCCATAATAAAAATAACGTCGCCATTAAACAAAATTTTTGTTTCCCCAAAGATAGGCATATTATTTACAAATGTTCCAAATCTGTTATCCAAATTCTCTATTACCCATCTTCCTGAATCTTTATAGATTCTTGCATGCGTATTTTTTACTAAGATATTATTATATTCAATATGGTTTTGATTATTACTTCCTATATATATTTCTTTCGTATTTTTTATATTAAGATGTTCAAAACTATTTTCATAAACAGGAGAGCAATATAAGATGTATAATTCTTCTAAGTTTCCAATACATATGCCATACATACTATATTCTTGTAATATAACTCTTTCTGTAACCTTTTCTCTACTTGGAATTACAGAGATACTATTATTTGTAACATTTATAAATTTTGAGTTTATCACTTTTACATAATTATTACTTACCACTTGCCATTTTCCTGCTTTTCCCTCTATATTAACAAGTTTTTTTTCTTTTTCTTCTGTTTTATCTGTTATCCAATAATTTCCTACTGTAGTCTGTGGTAAAACTATTTTATGTATTGATTTTTTGCCTATTAATGTTACTAACAATTATTCTCCCTCCCTTTTCTATCGTGTATTATTTTTTATTCTTTAGCTTAAATATATTTATTTAAATTTTCTTATCCTTTTTATTATCAATAATATCTTTAGCCTTATCTATAATAACTTTCTCTTTCTCTTCTATAGTTTTATTTATATCCT
This sequence comes from uncultured Clostridia bacterium, assembly GCA_944388755.1. Taxonomy (GTDB): domain Bacteria; phylum Bacillota; class Clostridia; order TANB77; family CAG-508; genus CAG-269. The sequence goes on from CALXJY010000001.1 coordinate 49,254, forward strand.
CACTATTTTCTGATTTGTTTGTCACATTACTTAATCGACCTGATATGTTACTTGAACTTTTTGAAGATTTTGCACTTACAAATCCACCGGTAAATGCCATTAATATTTGGCTATTTGACATATTATTTTTTTTCATCAATTCAATTAAACTATCCATTCTTTTATTAAGTTTAATATTTATTGACTTAGAATCACTAATTTCAGTAATAATATCTGTTTTACTTTTCAATTTTTTGTTAATTATCTGTACTAACTCCTCTTTTGTTATATCTTGTTTCTGTAGTAATTCTACTAATTCGTTTACTTTCGCTTGAATTGATGCTTTATCAACTTTTTGAGTTTTGTCTGTTCCATTTACTACTACTGAACTTGTTCCTGATAATCCACCAGTTGAAGATGTTCCCGCAGATGAATTTGAATGTATGTTATTTCCACCTGTAGAACCTGAATTTATATTAGCTTGCGAATCTTCACTCTTATTTGAATCATCAAATATTTTTTCACTTTTAGATTCTAATTCTGATACAAAATCTTTAGAAACATCTGTTATCTTATCACCAAGTCCTTTTATATCATCAAGTTTACTATTCAATTCTTTTTCAGTTATATCATTAACTTTAGAAGCAAGACCTTGTGCTTCACTATATATATTTTTTCCTCCGGAAACAATTTTTTCAATAAAATCTCCTGTAGAATCTATTCCCTTTTGCACATTTTCTTTAAAATTTTTTATTTTTTGTTCTTTTGAAATTTCTCTTAATTTTGAAATTTTTGCCTGTGCCTCACCTCTAATATCAGTCAATTTTTCATAATTACTTTTTATTCCAGTTATTTTTTTAGAAATTGTATCTTTTGCAGAATTAACTAATGGATTATCTTGTTCCATAAGATTAGGTATTCCTCCTAGTGCCATATTACTTAACATAGCAGTAATAGCTTGATTTCTAGCTTCTGCTTCATTTATCTTAGCAACATATCCACCTACTCCTGAATCTATACCTCCTAAACTACTTTCTATACCTGCTATTGTATTTGAAATACTTCTAAGTTCCCTTGCTTTTGGAAAATCAGATGGTGATTCTATTGAGTCTACTACACTTTTAGCACTTCTTAAATATCTTTCAGCTTGTTTAATTCTTGATCTAACTCCACTCTGTAATCCAGTTGTATCAACTTTAAGTCCCATAATAATCCCATTCCTTTCTTTTAAAAGCAAAATTTGTTATATAAAACCCATATTATAACATATAGAATTGCTGTTGTAATTGGGCAATTGAAACTTTTGCATTTTTTATCCAATTATCTAGTTGTTCAATTTTTACTTCTAATTTTTTTATTTGCCTGCTAGCTTCACCTGAAACTCCGCTTAGTCGTGAAACAACTCCATCAATAGATGTCATTTTTTCAGACACCTCTCCTGCAAATTTTTTTATAGAAAAACCTGAATAATTATTTAAAATAAAACTAGCTCTAGATAATTGAGCTTTTGCTGTTCTTAATTTACTCTGAGCAGAACTTATTTCAGTTTTCATAGCAATATATCTTCTCTTTTTTTCCATTGCTTCTTTTCGATCCGGCTCCCAAATAGCTAAAGAAGCATTTAGATTATCTATATCTGCTTGAATTCTTGCCTTAGCCTCTGCTCTTTCAAGTATACTACTCATAAAAACCCCCCTAAATATATTTTTATAAATATTTTCCTTGATAACTGAATATACAGTTACCAAAGAAAGTATTTATACTTTTAATTAACTGTATTTGCATTTTCTGTTGCTTGAATATCTTGCAATGTTTGTTGCATAGATTTTGTAAATGATGCATTAAATTCATCAAAAAATGTAGTTATGTTTTTCTTTAATTGCATAAATCTAGCTCTAAATTGAGTAGCTGCATCACTTACCCATTCAACTTTTGAATAAATTGTTTGAATTTGATCCATTTTTTCTTTTGCATTTGTGAAATTTGCTGATACCTTTTTTTGTACATTAGCAACTTCATCAGACATAAATTTTAAGCCTTCTTCTGTACTTGGTGTTATAGCATTAATTTTTTTAGGTTCTGTTCTTGCAGCACTTGTTATTTTTCCAACACCATCTGCTGAAGAATAGTTATTTGCAATTGTTTCTAATGCAAATGGAAGTTGTGCAACAACAAATTCTAATAGTTCTGACATTTGTGGTATCATATTATTAAATTGTTGTAACAAAGAATTATATCTTTTTCCATACCAAACTGAATGCATATTAGCTATATTTGTATATGCTTCTATAAGTGCTTGGTTTAATTCTTGTCCTGCTGATCTCATTTGCTTTGCATATGATGGCATTGTTTCATATTGTGCCTTAGGAATTCTTGCCATATTACTCACCTCCCCATATATTATTATTAAGCATAAAACTTAATAAAAAGTATTACATCTAAAATATAACATACCAACTTAAAATAGGCAATAGCAAATTCAACAAATTCTGAAAATAAAATCCATAAAATTTAGCTAACTCTTTTATATGTAAAATTTCATCGTATTTTTTTGTTTTATACTAATTATTGATTTTAACATATTTAATCTATTAGAAAAGTCAACATGACTTTTCTAATAGATTAAAAAATAGAGATTGATAAATTTAAATTTTTCAAATCTCTATTTTTACTAAAGTTATGCTCTTAAAAAATCTTCCATTATAAGTTTAACAACAGCTGCAACAGGTACAGCTAAAAACATTCCCATAACACCAAAATATGCTCCTCCAAGAGTTACAGCAAATATAACCAATAATGGACTTATTTTCAACGAATTTCCTATTATTTTAGGATTTATAATATTTGCATCTATTTGTTGTAATACAATTACTACAATAATCATAACTATTGCTTGGGCTAACCCTCCTGTTATCAATGTTATGATTCCTGCTATTACAACAGCAATTATTGCTCCAAAATATGGTATTATATTAAATAACCCAATCATAAATCCTAATAATGGAGCATATTTTACTCCTATTATACTCATTGCAATTGTTACTAAAATTCCAACTATAAATGCATCCATTATTTGGCTTCCTATAAATCTAAAAAACATTTCATTTGCTTTTCCAAAATATTTATCTAAATGCTCATAAGTTTCTTTGCTAAATACCTTTTTTGATAATCTTTTTAAGAAATTTATTATTGAATCTCTTTGTAATAATATATATACAGATACAACTATTGCTACAAATACATCAAATATACTCGAAAATAATCCAAATACATTTTGTACATATCCCATTATCCTTTCATTATTTAAACTAAGCAATTGTTTAACATCAGTATTTTGAATTTGACTAACTAAATCTTTTACAATTTGACTTTTAAAAAATGAATCTTCAGGTAATTCATCAAATTTATGTATTGCAGTTTCATAATATCCTTGAATATTACCAAATAACTCTATAATACTATCTTTTAAAATTGGGAAAATAAAATTAATTATTATAATAAGTATTAATAAAGCTATAATGTAAGTAGTAAGAACACCAAATGCTCTAGCTCTTTTAGATAAAAATTTAATTTTACTTTTTTTGTAGGCATTTTCTATCTTTCTGCATGGCAAAATTAAAATATATGCTATAAATATTCCAATTAAAAATGGACTCAATGTACTAAATAAAGTTCCAAACCAATTTTGTACATTACCAAAATTATCAAGAATTTTATATACTATAATTATACTAACTGCTAATAAAAACCACGAAATCCACTTTTTCCAATTACTTTTTAATTCATTCATAATAAAACATCCTCCTAAATATCAATTTCTAATCCAATTGGACAATGGTCACTTCCATATATTTCAGGATAAATTGTAGCTTCTTGTATTTTATCTTTAATTTTATCTGATACAATAAAATAATCTATTCTCCAACCAATATTTTTTTCTCTAGCTTTTCCCATATATGACCACCAACTATAACTATCTGTTTTATTCGGATATAAATATCTAAAAGTATCTACAAAGCCAACTTTTAAAAGTTCTGTCATTTTTTCTCTTTCCTCATCTGTAAATCCTGCATTACCCCTATTTGTTTTAGGATTTTTTAAATCAATTTCTTGATGTGCTACATTTAAATCTCCACACATTATCACTGGCTTTCTACTATCTAATTCTAATAAATATTTTCTAATTTCATCTTCCCAAATTTGTCTATATTCTAATCTTTCTAATTCTCTTTTAGAATTTGGAGTATATATTGTAACAACATAACAATTTTCAAACTCAAGTGTTATAACTCTTCCTTCTTTGTCATGTTCTTCAATACCAATTCCAAAAGTTACATTTAATGGTTCTTTTTTAGTATATATAGCTGTTCCTGAATATCCTTTTCTTTCTGCACTATTATAATATGATTTATATCCTTCAAATTTTAAGTCAATTTGCTCAGGTTGACACTTTGTTTCTTGTATACAAAAAATATCTGCATCTATATTTTTAAAAAAGTCTTCAAAACCTTTATTTATACATGCTCTAATTCCATTTACATTCCATGATATTAGTTTCATTTTATTATTTCCTCTCTTTACTACTCTATTTAATTATTTATTATCTTAAAACACTTAATTCTAATTGCGTTATATTATTATATAAAGTAAAACACTATTTGTCAACATTTTTTGGTTTTCCGTAATTTGTGTGCAACGTATTTTCTCTATTAGAAAAGTCAGCATGACTTTCCTAATAGAAGAAAAAATAAGAGCCTTAAGGCTCTAGTTTTTAAAAATATACATTTCCTCCAATATATGTTCCTGAATGTGTTCCAGCTGCTCTAAATGATAAATAATTATGGTTTCTTTTTCCATTTAATGCATCTGTAACAGCTTGTTTTACATATGATGGATAATTTCCATTTAGTTTTTTCTTCCAATGACTATCAATTGAATAACAGAATTGTCCTTTTGCTTTATATTGGCTTAATGGATCTTTTCCATTTCTTCTCCATTTACTGCTTTCTGCTCTATTACATGCAGTTGTAATTACTGCTAAAGCTCCTGTATAACTTGAACCTGACTCTTGTGCTGTAATAGCACATAATAAATCTAAATCACTTGCAGAATATGACCATTTACCTCCGCCATATGATACTGCAGATGTTCTTGATTTTGAACTTCCTCTAGATGTTACAACTTTTTTATTTACTTGTACAATCTTATCTACAGGTTCTTTAATAATTGTTTCTGATAATACAGTTTTTTCAATCTCTACATCATTTTGGTATTTTACTTTATAAGTTACTTCTTTTAGTCCTTCTTGACCTTCTTGTAATACTTTGTTTTCAACATTTGAATCTGTTCCTGCTGTATTTTTTGTTACAGTTTCAAATGGTATTGCAACTTGTTCTACTATTATTTTTTCTGTAATTGGTGAATAATTTTCCATTAATTCATCCAAAGATGTTTGTACACCTTGTTCAGATACTTCAGCAATTTTAACTTCATTATATGATTTATCTGTAATTTTAATTACTGAACCTGATGATATTTTTTCATCAAGACCAACTGATGTCTTTTGTGTATCTTCTAAAACGATATGATTTTCATCTAACACTTCTCTTACTGTTTGTTTTGATGTTAATGCTGTAAGTTCATAACCATTTTGTAATATAATTCTTACATCTGTTAAGTTTGTATTAACCGCTAAAACACTAATTCCTGATATCAATATTAAGATAATTGCAACACATATAATCTTAATAATAGACAGTGAAGCGTTTTCTTTGTTTTTCATATTATTTTCTTACCTCCTTTGGCAATACGTACCTATTATACCATTTTTATCTTATTTTGTCAAATTTTGAGTTTTTATGGCTTGTATTCATCTTGTCCGTAGGCTTCTAATAATATTATATGATTTAGATATTTAAAATATGACTACATATTTATTTCAAAAATTCTACAAGTATTCTCAAATGTAATATTTGCTATCTCTTCTATAGTCATATTTTTAACATTTGCAATTTTTTGCGCAATATATTTAACATTTCTAGGATCATTTCTTGTACCACGTACTGGTTCAGGTGCTAAATAAGGACTATCTGTTTCTATTAAAATTTTATCATTTGGAACTAAATTTATAATTTCCTCTGCATTTTTTGAATTTTTAAATGTAATAGGTCCTGCAAATGATATGTAAAATCCTAGCTTTAAACCTTCCTTTATAAGTTCTCTATTTTGTGGACAACAATGGAAAACCCCTTTTTTATGTACATCATACTTTTTTAATATTTCTAATGTATCCATAACTGCATCTCTTGTATGTATTACAATAGGCAATTCTAGCTTATTTGCCAACTCTATTTGACTAATAAAAGCTTCTCTTTGCAGTTTTCTCATATCCTCATTTTTTTCCCAATAATAATCTAACCCAATTTCTCCTATTGCAACAATTTTTTTAGGACTATCCTTTTCTATAATTTTCTCAATTTCATGGATATCTTTCCACAATTCCTCCTCTTTTTGTGGATTATCAGGCATATCATTTGGAGATATTCCAACAATAGCATAAATAAACTGATATTCTTTAGCAAGTTTCACAGCTGATTTTGAGCTTTCTAAATTATAACCTGCAGTAATAAAATGTGTAACATCTGTTTTACTTATTTCATCTATCAACTTTTTTCTATCAATATTAAATTTTTCATCATTTAAATGTGAATGGCTGTCAAAAAACCTCATCTTAATCTTTACCTTTCTTTTTATTACCACAATTCATTTTGTAATATTACTACATTTGCTGTTGCATATTTTTTACAATGAGATATACTTATATCTATACTTTCAAATAATTCTTGATTTATCCCATATAAGTTTATATATGGCTTACCTTGCTCATTATTACATACCTCAATATCTTTCCATGTAATTGAATATTTATCTTTTAAATTTGATGATACTGCCTTAAATACCGCTTCTTTTGCTGTAAATCTAGCAGCATAATGTTGATATTTTTGATTATTTTTACTTTCGCAATACTTAATCTCATTTTCAGTAAAAACCCTATTTAAAAAAGCATCTCCAAGATTTTCTATAGACTGTTTTATTCTATCAATTTCAATTATATCTGTTCCACAACTTATTTTCATTTCTAAAATCATTCCCTTCAAAATTATAAAATTCTAAAATAATTCAGAACATTAAATATTAATGCAAGTGTAAGTACACATATTAGACATATCATAATCTTAGAGTTAACTTCAATTTTCATTTCTTTATATAAAACATCATATTGGTTTTTAACTTCCATATATAGATGATCAATATCTAATTTTTTAAAAATTTGATAATCAAGCCAAGAACCGACCTCATCATCAGTAGTCTCTTGTGTCCATACCTCTTTCGTAAATTGTGCAAACTTTTTTCTAGCACTAGACCAATCCTGAAGTCTTGAAAAATCTAGACTTAGTTTCTTTAAATAAATTTTTTTATATAAATTTAAAATATATGTATATAAATAAATTGTCTCAAAATTATTTGGCAAAATAGTATAATTATACATATCTGCATCAGATGTAAATAATACAACACCTTGTTTTGATACTCCAAGTCTTGCATATTTCCACTTTGAACATGTAAATACTTCATCTGTCTTGTATTCAACACTATTATCTGCAGAAAAAAAATTTGAAAATTTAATATACATATTTTCTACATTTTCAAAATTTTTGTTTGTTCCCCATGTTTGTTGATCTATACAAACATATGAATAACTCAAAAATCTCTGAGTATCTAAGTCTAATTTCATGGCCTCTATCTTTGAAGAAGTTATATTTTCTATAAAATCAGTTAATTCAGTAACACTCGAAAATAAATCTGTTTGCAAATGAATATTTTTATAATCTGTAACAAATTCATTATCTCTTTGTATATCTCTAAACCTGTAATTAAAATTTAGTACATCTGCAAATTCATCTGTATTCTCCACATTTGTCTTCATAAGTAAAAAACAAATTCCTGTTTTAAAACAAACTAACTCAATTTTTTGTATTTTAAAAAATATACTATTTTCAATAGCTTTTCCCTGTACATCTTTAGGCATACAATATTCAAAAATTGTGCAAGGATATTCACTTAAAATCGCAGACTTTGTTTCTATTGGCAAACTTTCTAATTTGTTTAACTTATTTGTTGAAAAATCAAAACTAGAAAATAAGAATTTACTTACCTTTGGCAAAAAATATTGATATAACCCCAAGTCTTTTTCTTTTTGAAATATCTTTAGAGAAATCTTGTCATTTCTTAGCAATTTCATAATATATTTTTTATATTTTTCTTCTTTAACAATAAACGGATGTATAAAATACGAATATTGATATTTTATCTTTTGTCCCATATTACCACTCTTTCTACAAATTATATTTGATTATAATAATTCATATAAATATCTTCTCCTAAGTGCCATCTTCCAATAAAGTCAACTATTAAATAATTTTCTAAATCATATACTGGTTCTTGAATAACTTTACCTGTACTATCTATTACTCCCCATCTTCCATCTTTTTTTATTCCTGCAAATCCATAAGAATTTTGCTCTGTCACATCATCATATTCACATTTAACTATCTCTTTACCATCTTTATCAACAAATCCATATTTTCCATCTTGTTTATTAATAAATAATGTATTATTTGTAAATATATCTGATTCTTTCTTTTCTTCAAAATTAAAATTATAATATTTATTTTGATCATCTATTTTCATTTTTATATATGTTTTATCTACATTAAAATCAAGTAGAATTCCTGACAATTTTACCTCATAATTTCCATTCAAAATATCTGTCTCAAAATTCTCTTTTTCAGCTATGTACATATCTGCAGTTTCTTGATATAAAATATCTATATAATCTTGATTAATTTTTTTATTTCCTTGCATATCAATTATAGAATATTTATTATCTTTTTTACTTATTAATATATCTGTTTTTGCTTCTTTTAAATCATCATATTCAGGTTTTAGTACTATCTCTCCAGTTAAACTCATTACTCCATACTTATTTTTTAATTTAAAGATTACACCTGCATCTTGTGATTTCAATATCGATGTAATTTCGTCAAATCCGGTAGATATAAGTGTTTCTCCATCTTTATTTATAAGCTTGTCTGTATTTGATTCTTTTACAACATATCTATCATTACCATAAACTTTATAAATTTCATCATATTTACACTCTAGCACATTCTTTGCTGAATAGTCTACTATTCCATATTTTCCTGATTCATCTCTTACTATATAACCTGATTTGTTATCTTCTCCTAAGTTTGTAATATCTACATATTTAGGTTCTATAATTATTTTACCATCATTTCCAGCTATTCCATATTTTCCATCTTTTTTAATCCTTAAAGCATTCTTTATGCCTAATATTGGCACTATTTCTTCGTATTCTATATTTAATAATTGTTTTCCTGTTAAATCTATAGTTCCATATTTTCCATCTTTTTGTATTTTTAATACATTTTCTTCATACCATAAACTATTATTATCTTTATTTTGAATAGCCTCTATATTATCATATTGTGTAAATATTTCTTCGTTTTTACTATTTAATGCCTTAGTTTTATACTCTCCTGTTTCATAATTAACATCATATGTACATAGAAAAACGTCTGTTTTTTCATCAGGCACAATTATCATTTCTTGATATGATGGGTCTATTACTGTATCACCATTTGAATCTATTACACCCCATTTATTATCTTTATAAGATGCAAAATAATTTTTTACTGTTAATTTATTTGATGTTTTATCTTTTGAGGAAAATGCTCCTGTTATTATATAAATAAACATTATAATAACTATTAAAGCAATTATTACTGCAAATACTTTTTTCATGTTTAATTTAGGCTGTGTTGCCTCATATCTTTTTCCCTTGCTCATTTTATCCTCCTAATTTTTAATATGTTAATATTTTACTACATTTATTGATTTTTTGCAACCGAATTTTTTACTTAAAAATTACAGTTCACATGTAATTTTAAATTATATTAAAAAAGAATTATATATTATATTGAATAAATTTGGAGTTTGATTGGAGTTTATTTAGAATTTCTTAAAGAATTTTACGGAAAGTGTTCAATATGAAATATTGGAAGGGAGCCGTAAAATTCTTGTTAGAAATTCTTAATAAATGTATTGAAACCGGAAAATTTATGAAATATAATATATAATTCTTTTAAGTAACTAATATTATACATGTGAACTGTAATATGTATCTTACAAAAATCATCAAATTTCTTGCTTTTTTTTTAATTTTATAATACAATAAAAAAAATAAAAAGTAGAATGAAAAAAAATAAAAGGAAAAATATAAATTAATCATCACTTTTTGTAAAAAACTTTTTTAAAATAGCCTACTAGAAAAGACAAAAAATACATAAGACAAGTAGTAAAATAACACTGAAAAAAAGTTTTAGAGGTGGTAAGGATGTTTCAAAATATAAGTGAGGAATATATAAAACAAAATACTGTAGCAAGAGAAAAGAAAAATAAGAAAATAAATATCTTTTCAAATGTATTTTCATTACAATATGTTTTTTTATACATTGTTTCTTTTATGATATCAATGGTTGGAATAGATGGACAAGTCTCACCTTTTAGTATTAGTATGATGTCAGCATGTATGGGTAACTCAATTCCAATTTTAGGAATTATTATCACAGGTTGTATAGGAAATGCAATAAGTTTTGGAATAGAAGGTATTTTAACATATTTACTTATTTCTTTAGTTCTTGTAACTATAGTATTTTTAATTAAGCCTATTTATCAAGGAGAAGAAAAAAACGAAAAAATACGTTTATCAAAACATGTATTTTTTGCAACAATCATCATCCAGTTAGCTAGAATTGGATTAGGTGGATTTACAATATATGATATATTATCAATAATTTCATTTGCGATGATTGCAGTAGTTTTTTATAAAATATTTGTGAATTCAATAAATGTATTTTTAGGAATAGGTGAAAATAGAGCATTTTCAATAGAAGAAGTTTTAGGAGCAAGTATTCTTTTGGCAATCAGTATAAACTGTTTTGGAAATTTGCAAATTTTTGGATTTTCAATTAGAAACATATTGTGTATTTTAATAGTACTTATATTAGGATGGAAAAACGGAGTTTTAGTTGGAACAACAGCAGGTGTTACAATTGGAGTAGTAATAGGTGTAATAACTTCATCAGATCCACTAATGGTTGGTACATATGCAATATCAGGTATGCTTGCTGGAATATTGAATCGTTTTGGCAAACTAGGTGTAGTAATAGGATTTTGTTTAGGAAATGTTTTACTTGCATATGTGTCTAATGGTTATACAGTAGAACTTATATATTTTAAAGAAATATTAATTGCATCAATCGGTTTATTTGCAGTACCTAAATCTATTCAAATAAATATAGAAGAATTTATGGGAAATTCAAAATTATTGCCTTCATATCAAGATAGAGCTTTAAACCAAACTAAAGAGACTGCTGAAAAATTAAATAATGTTTCAGACACAATAGTCCAAATGGCAAATGCTTATGATGAGCAAGTTGATGAAGAAACTGCAAAAGAAAATAATAAGCAAATATTTATAACTGAATTATTAGACAATTTAAGAGGCTATGAACAAAATATGTTATATGACGATTTAGCTGATTCAAATGGTAAAATTGATGATGAAATTTTTAATACATTACTTGATAAACAAAAAATAGAAAGACAAGATTTATTAAAAATATTTGCTAATTGTAATAGTTATATTATTGGCTTTGAAGATAGACAGATAAGCGAATTTTTAGAAGAAAACATAACACAAATGTTAAGAGTTATAAACATGTCTTATAAAATTAGTAAATCTAGTTTTATATGGCAAAAAAAGATGGAAGAAAAAAACAAAAATATGAAACGTCAATTAAATGGTGTTTCAAAAGCAATATCAAATTTGGCTAATGACATACAAAATGATGTATTATCTAATAAAGAATATGACAAGCAAAAAACTGAAATAATAGAGTTATTAAAGCAAAAAGAAATTGAATTGCAAGAAATTTCAATAAAAAAACAGGAAAGATTTTTAATTGAAATTTACCTAGAAAATATGTATAAAAATAAAATTGAGACTATTGAGAAAATATTATCAGATGTATTAGAAGAAAAAATAGTTCTTAATGATGAAATTAGTTTAGGAAACAGACTTCAATTTTTATCAGATGATAAATATGTAATGGCAATAGGCACAGCAGAAAGTACTAAAAGCAAAAGTAGCATTTCAGGAGATAGTGTATTAAACATTAGATTAAAAGATGGAAAATATCTTATAGCTATTAGTGATGGTATGGGTTCAGGTAAAGATGCCAAAGCAAGCAGTATGTCTGCATTAAAAATGCTTGAAAATTTATTACTTTCAGGTTTTAATAAGCAAGAATCTTTAGAACTAATAAATACAAGTTTATTAAATCGCAATAAAGAAGTTTTTGCAACTTTAGATATTGCAATAATTGATTTATATAAAGGAACAATTGAATTTATAAAAAGTGGTGCATGTCCTACATATATAAAAAATGGAAATAAGGTTCAGATTATTAAAGCAAATTCATTACCTACTGGAATTGTTCCAAATAGTTTAGTACAAGTATATGATAAAGATATTAATAGTTCAGATATAATGCTTATGTGCTCAGATGGAGTATTAGATTCTAATGTAGAATATAAAAACAAAGAATTATGGCTACGCTATATTTTAGAAGATATAGAAACTACAAATACTAAAAAAATTGCTGATTTAATCTTAAATGAAGCTATTGATAATAATTTTGGTATTTCCAAAGATGATATGAGTATAATCGTATGTAAATTCATGAAAAAATAAGTAAATTAAGAAAATCAGTATGACTTTCTTTTGAAAATAAAATTTTATTTTCACATTACGTTGTGTAACTTAAAGTTTCATATTATTTCCTAATAGATAAAATACAAATAGGGATTTTTGATAATCACATGATTTCAAAAATCCCTATTTGAGTTGTTAAACCTATTGTATCCAGTGTCTATACTGGAAAGCTATATCAGCTTTCCCAATATAGAACTTATACATTTTTAATTATACTATGATGCTTTTTTCTTGATGAAATATATTCCTACTCCAAGTATTACTAGTGCTAATAATCCAATAGATCCTATAATTATGTAATTTCTGTTAGCACCTGTACTTGGTGTTATAATAACTTCTTCTGCAGTTGAGTCATCTGTCTCATATGTTGTAGAATCTGATGGGTCATAGTTACCTGGTATTGTTGTAATTTTACTTCCTCCTGGTTTATCACATAACACAACCTCTGTATCATTTGAGAAGTTTGCATCTTGACCTGAAGATAATTGTTTTTCTACAACCATCTCTACAGTTCCTGTTCCTGCTGTAGTTGCAGTCGTTGTTTTTGGTTTGATTTTAGAGTCTTTTAAGTATTCTGTAACATATATAGCTGAATTTGTTATTTCTTCAGAATCTGTTACTGAACTTAAAACAATTTCTGCTGATTTTAAGTCATCTATTGTTGCTTGTTGCCATCCATATTTCTCATTTGTTTCATCATTAACTTTAAATGTAACATCTTTATCTAAGTAATCTACAATCTTAGATGGAGATATTGTTATAAGGTCATTTGCTTTTTGCGTTTCTCCTGCTGATCCCATTGATGTGTAATATCCATTACCAAAATTATAGAATCCTTGTGATGCATAATCTGCTTCTCCTGTATTTGTTACAGTAAAATCATATTTAATTTCTACATGTGCATTTTGCATTATTTCTGCATCTAGTTCTGCTTTTACAAATCCCCCTGCAGTTGCTGTTGGTTTCATATATGTTAAGTAATTTGTTTGTCCTGATAATGTACCATCTGCATTAATATCTGCATCTATAATTGTTCTACCATCTGGGTATTTTATACTTATATGACTTACTCTCTTTTCAAATGATATACTTTGCACAGCTCTTCTTATTATACCAAAGTCAATTCCATCTACATCAAATTTTAGATCTCCTGTTATTTCTTCATATGTTAAACTATCTAAATCTTTATCATCAAGTTCTACATTAAATTGCATAACTGGTGTTGTTGATGTAATAGTATCGATTGTTACTTCTGTTTTATGGTTATATCCATTATTTGTTCCACCATCATGGCTATTTAATTGAGTATCTATTTGTTGTCTTACTGTATAATCATCAATAGCATGTGATAAATGTTGTCCTCTTGCTGTCTGATAATAATATGGATCTGACATTTCTTGGTTATATCTTGCTTGATCTATTACTGTAGCTTTATAATTTTCTAAAACATCTACATACTCTGTTCCATCAACTGAGATTCCATCTCCCCAAGTATATCTTAATACATATTTACCTGGTAAAAATCCTGTTATCGTATATGTTCCATCTGTAGTCTCTGTTTCACATTTAGCATCTTTCCATGTTCCTGACAATTCGTCATATACTTGTGCTACTTCATCAGTAACATTTCCTGAGTCATCTACAACCATTAACTGAACTGTTACACCTGATATTAATTTTTCTCTTGAAGAATCATATTTTCCATCACCTTCACGTATATTGTCACTTGCAAGTAATGAATCAATAATTTCATCTTCAAATACAACTCCACCTGCCTGTCTAGCATTTGCAATTGTTAGTCCTACACTTGGTGCTGATTTTGTATCATCTTCATATTCTGCTTTGTTTCCAACTTCTACGTTATCTATTACAGAATCTATGTCAACTGAAGCATAATATTTTGAGTCTTTATATGATGTATATGATGTTATTTCTGCTAAATTCTCTAAGTTTTCATCTGAATCTGCTTTATTTAATAAGTTTAATACATTTTGTCTTGATAATTCAAACTGTACATATACATATTTTATTTGTTGTGGGCTTAATGTCTCATTAAGAGTAATATCTACACTACTATATTTGCCAACACTTGATCCACCTTGTGTACCATATTTTCCACCATCTGATATCTGTCCATTTCCATCTACAGTTGAACCAACAGTACTTAATGTATACCTACTATCATAATAATCTGTAATACTATTTATTCTTGCATCTACAGATGATTCATTTCTTAATGCAATTTTATATGTTAAATATACCTTTAAGTTATTATCTGGATTTGTTGGATCATTATATTCTGCATCTGCTCTATAAATAGGTCTTAAATATGTTTGATCTCCATATTTATTTATAAAGTTTACACCAACATTCCATGCATCTTCTTCAGGTTGTCCTCCTGAGAATCTAGATTCATATTTATATACGTGGCTACTTCCCTTTATACTTACTTTAACATTATCTAAGTCATGTGTTAATGCTAAATCTACTTGTGGTCTTCTATATATACCTAAGTTAATGTTCATGATTTCTAGACGTTTTAAATCTTCATCGTCAGGTTCTAATGAGAATTGTGCATTTGAAGTACTTGCAATTATTGGATAGTCTGATATATTTTCAATTACATCTGCTCTAGCTTCTGATCTATTTAAACTGTATTTAACTTCATAAGTATTATTTCCTGATGAATCTTTAGCTTGTACAGATGATTCTGTTTTTGGATCTATTCTTGCAAATTTGTTATTAAATGAATCTCTATTAGATCCTTCTGAAGCTTTTGAACCATTATCTTTATTGATATTAGTTCCAACATTTTCGTATATTAATCCATTATATTCAAATTCAATATGGTAATTTGGTAAATCTGCAATCTTTACTCTTTCAAATCTATATTCTCCATCACCATTTGTTGTAGTTTCTCTAATTGTATTTCCTGAACTATCTTTCAAATATACTTTTACACCTTGTACTCTAACATCTTTATCATCTGAATCATTATCCCTGTATAAATCATTTCTTAAAGACATTTTTGTACTTTGGATATCTTCCCAAACATATCCTGATAAATGTATATATACTGGAGTATTTTCAAGTATATGCTCTTTATCGTCTACTGGTACTTCATATTCTGCACCTGCCTCATACATATTATTTGGGTTTGATACCTCTATTAATGTATATGTATCAATCGGAATTTCGTTTATTTCTAGAATTCCGTTTTGGTCTGTTGTAAATTTCATAGCTTTTGATGAATCTGAAGTATATGTTATATTTTTACCTGATAATGTTGCTATATATTGTTTTTTAGTATGTGCATAAGCTATAAATTGTACTCCTGGTAACACTGTTTGGTTATTATATGCATCTACTTTCTTGATTATTAAGTCTCCTGTATACCTTTTATTTGTTACTTTTATATATCCTGTTGAACTATTAAATACTGTTGTTGGATTAATAGTTTGTGATTTTAGACTTCCACCATTATCTTCATATCCAAAATTTGGATTTTTTGTTTCTATAAATTGATATGGTCCTGGTGCTAATCCTCCAACATATATTTTACCATTACTATCTGTTTTAAATATTGTAGCCTGACTTTCACTAACATATGTTATTGTTGATGATGAATCACGTCTTACAAATTTACCAGTAGCTGTATTTTTTAGCTTAAACTCAACATTTGCTAACTTAATATTAGAATCTGATTCATCAACTTTTTGTATTCCTAAACCAGCTGATATACTATAACTTACTGTAAATGATTTATTACCTGTGTTTGGTTGGCTACTTGGGTTATAGAATAATAAGTTTTGTTTGCTACTACTTGAAGCTCTTAAAAACCATAATTCTGCAGTATATATTTTTCCACCTGATACTGTAAGTGTTGGTACTAACTTAATACCTGTTGCACATTCATCTGCATCAAATTTAACATAAAATGATGTGTTACTTTTAATTTTGCTAACACCAATTGATGTTTCTTTTCCACCTGATACAGTTACAAAAGATGCTGATGTAATTGTACCTCCATTTTGATTTTGTACAGCAAGTGATGATAATGTACCAGTATAACTAAATTTAAATGGTCCTACCCTAATTTTATTTCCAGAATAAGTTACAGTTGGTTTATTACTTGAACTATAATTATATTGATCTGTAAATTTAATATCACTTGTATCTACTTTTCCAATACTACTAGCATAGTTTGCAGCAGCATTTTTAATTTTTACTCCATCACTATAATTAGGATATCCAGGATTTAGCTGTCCATTATTAGATGAGTTTGTCCAGTTAACTCCTATCGATTGTCCAACAGTTGTAAACCAATTGTTAATCATGTCATATAAGGCAAGTTGAGCTCCACTATAGTTTGGGAATGAATCTCCATATCCATCTTTTTGAGCTAATATATATGCAAGTCTTCCATTATATCCACTTGTTTTCGTTCTGCCTGTGTCATTTTTTGCAGTGTTTCCTGCTATACGTACATATCTTGCAATTGTATAAGTATCTTCTCCCATTTCTGAACCATGTTGTACACAAAATAGTCTCCAGTTTTTCTTTAAGATATTCCAAGTAAGTTTAACAGTTCCTCCAACCGCATCATCTTGATCTGCTATAACATCCTTAAAGCTTATATAATGTTTCGCATTTGATATATTGGGTATTAATATAAGGAAGAACATAAATATAGTCATTATCATTAAAACTGTTTTTATTAATTTATTCATTTTAAACCTCTCCTTTCTATTATACCTCTTTATTAATAAACTTTCTTACTATTATATAAGCTCCTGCTCCAATTATAGCTATTGTTGTTAATACAACAAGTACTGTTGCAACAACCTGTCCTGTTTTTATACTTAAGATAACATCTGCTGATCCCATATCATCTTCTCCTTTTGCTCTATTTCCTTCTGCTGAATCTGCATCTGATAATCCATTTTCATTAAATGTTTCTACTATTTCAGCTGTATTGTTTACTAAACCTGTATTATTGTTTGACATTTGTTTAGTAAGTATTAATGTTAATTCTTTACTTTCTCCTGGCTCAATTTTTTCATTTGCTAAGCTATCATTATATAGTACTGAATCTGATTGATACCAGTCTTTATTAAGTTCTGAACTAAATTTGTAATCTGCTGATATATAATCTGCTATTTTTCTTACATATCCTGCAATTTCGCCTTCATTTGTAACTTTAATTTTATATTCAACTACAACACTTGTTCCATTTAATAGTTTTGAATCAATTTCTGCTTTTGCAAGTGTGGCATCTTGATATTCTGTAGCTTGTGTACCTTTTGAATTTTGAACTACAATTCTAGTTATAGTCTTATCTAGTTTCATATCAAATCTTTTACGTTCTTTTAATCCAATATTTATATAAGAAATATTATCATTTTCAACATTTATAATTTCTGTTGTATCTACATTTACTGTGTTTCCATCTATTGTAATATCTTTATTTAATACTTTTGAATTGACATCTTCTTCTGCTCCTTCAGATTCATATGATGTTAAAACATATTTGTTTTTGTCATATTCAAATATTATAATATATTTTCCTTGTGGTACACTTAATGTATATAATCCACTTTCATTAGTTGTCGCTTTTATTTCTTCCCCTTTTGAATTTGTTTGATATGTATTTGTCTCTACATTAAATAATTTAACTGTTATTCCTTGTAATGTTTGCTCATCTTTGTCATATTTACCATTTTCATTTTGGTCTAACCATGCTGTTCCAGAAATTAATCTATTTGATTGATTATTATCTGTATTACCATTATTATTGCTATCATTATTGCCATCATTATTGTTTCCATTATTATTATCTCCATTATCTGTTCCATCATCAGGACTTCCTGGATTTACATCTCCACCTGGATCATCTGTATCAACTAAATCATCTTGATCTTCTTCTGATGAATTAGGTTCTAATAAATGTTTAACAGATGCATTTCCTGTTTCTATAGAATATACTGATACTCTTGCCGTATTATTAATTTCTCTTACTTCTGTAAAAGCTGGTAAATATTCTTCTACATATGTCTTTATTGTATATGTTTTAGTTTGTCCTGCTGATAAAGAATCTTCAATAGTTATATAATTTCCTGTTCCTTCTAAATCTTCTTCAAGCATATATTGTTCTTCTGTTAAAGTAACTCCATCAGCTTGTACACTATCTAATACCAAATACTCTGATAATAAATCTGTTACTGTTACAGATGGTGCATCTACACTACTATTATTTGTTACAGTAATTTGATATGTAATTTCATCTCCTAATTTTACATATTGACTTTCATTTAAAGATTTATTAGTTATATCAACTAACATTCTTCTAGCTTTCATAACTTTTTGATTTGAATAATAGTCTGTATTATCTACTGTTCCTGTTACACTTAATTTTACATCTTTAAATTCTGCATCAGTAAATGGTTCTACAGTTGCACTAAAATATATTTTTGCATAAGAATCTTTAGCTATTTCAGGAATTGTGTATTCAGTTTGTCCTTCAATAAGTATAGGCTCATTTTGGTCATTAATATAAGAAATAGCATCAATTGTTACATTTTCATAATTAACTTTTACTTTAACATTTTTCAAATCTTTACCAGATATATTCTTTATTAATGCTCCATATCTATAATATGATCCTACGTCTAATACTGGATCTAAAACCTCATAAAAATTGTCCGCAATTAACATTTCAAGTGAAATATCAGCTTTTTCAATTTTTGTTTCAACAGTATTAGATGTTTTTACAGCTTCTCCATAATTAGCTTGAACTTGGTTTTGTATATTTTCTATAGTATCTGCTATTCCTGTATTTACTCTAACTAAATATGTCTTTGTTACTTTTTCTCCTGGTTGTAATTTTATGTCTGTGAATTCAACTGTTTTTTGATCAGGATATGTATCATATCCTTCTTCCATATTAACTCCTACTTGAGGTTGTTTTTCTGTAACATATGTTGTTCCTTCAGGTACATTACCTACAAGTTTTAAGCCTGTAACTTCTTCAGATCCTGTATTTTCTGCTGTTATTTCATATGTTATTGCTTCTCCTTCATGTACTACATCTACGTTTTGTCCATTAAGTTTAGAATTTAATGTAACATCTACAATAGGTCCTGCACCAGTTTCAAGTTTTAAGTCTTTAGCTTGCATTGTTTCTTCAACAGATGCTTCATTTATATAATATACTGTATATCCTTCTTGTAATGATTCATTATATTCCAAATTAGATGGAATTGCTAAATTATAACTTACACTTAATGCTTCTGAATCAGATAACTGATCTATAACAATCATATATTTTTTAACATTTATTCCACTGTCTAATGTATCTTCCCAACCATTTGTAACATTTTGTAAATCTACAGTTGCATTTTCATTTTCTGTATAGTAGATTTTTATTCTTGAATTATCTATTCCAGAAACTTGTATACTATCTACAGCAGTTCTTAATGTATTTGTGTCAACAGCATTTTCTGTTGGGAATGTTCCAATTATTCTAACATTTGTTATTGTTGCTTCTTTATTATTAATAATCTCAGAAGATACTGTCGCTTTTTTACTTTCTGTTGCCAATTGTAATTTTGCTGTATCTGTTCCTTCATTATTAATTGTCTCTAAATTATATTCTTCTATTTTATTTGTAGTAATTAATCCTGCATATGATACTATTTTTATAGGTTTTGTTTCTTGTCCACTTGTTCCACCATTTGCAAAATTAACTGCTTTTTCGTTTGTATATGTTAATGTAAATTGTGTATCTAGATTTTTTTGTTTTCTACTTGTTGTTAGATTTGCTGTAATTATAATTGTTGCACCATCTATTGCTGTTTCTTTATATGAAGTTTGTTCTCCTTCTAAATCAAGATTTATTACATTTCCCTCTATTCTTGCTGTTTCAGGATTAATTTTTAACTCATCTTCATATACTAAATTAATTGAAGTTATTTCTACTTTTTCAAATTCTTGTGGTATAGTAATTTGAATATGTGGATTTTTATATAGTTCATATTTTTCATTATTACCATTTAACACTACTCTAAATTCCACATTTTCATTTGTTGTCATTGTAGAATATTCATCTTTATTAACTTGTAATGTTGCAGTAGTTTGTGTTTCCAATAATTTTATTGATGTTGTAGCTCCTTGTTTACTTGTTTCAGTTTCTCCTATTTTATATGTAGTCTCTAAACCATATTTCATTTCTTGAACAGCTTTTACTGTATCTCTATCATTAGCTTTTATAACTTTTGTTGTAGTCATTTCTATTGTTCCTGTTTTTTCAGGTTTACTCGTTAAAATAACTATTTCTGCTATTCCATCAGGTATATTAAATATTATATTTCCATCAGATTGTTCCGTGTCTTTATTTATTTTTGTTAATTCCTGATTATTAGATTTATTTAATATGGTTATAGTTCCTTCTTCACCTAAAACTGAAAGCATATTATCACGATTTATCACTATGTTTTTTGTATACACATTTGATAATCCTAATCCAGAAAAGTCTTCTCTTAATATTATTTGCTCAGCAATATTATTCAAATTTACTTGCAGTGTTATTTTTTCAGTAAATTCTCTATCTATTCCTTCATATATCTTTCCTTTATATATTTCACTTTCTGAATTTTCTACATTTGTTTCTATAATAGCATCTAATTCTTGTGAAGGCATTGTTGTTTCTTTTTCCATCGAAATAACAGTGTTCTCTTCATCATATAATGATATTTTTGAAGTTGCTTTTATATTTTCTTCTACAGGTAATTCTGTACTATCAAATACATATGTAATAATATATTTATCTGAACCAGACTTATTCCATACAACTTTTCCATCTTGTTCTTCATTTTTTATAGTTATTATTGTTTTACCTGTCTCAGAATCATATTTATAATCTTCATCTGATATTGATTTTCCATTTGTTACTAATGTTTCAGGAGTTTGAACAATTGCTGTTATTGGGTATTTTCCATCTGTAAGTTTTGGAGCATTTAATTCAATTTCAGAAGTTTTAATAGGATATAAGTTTCTATCTAAAGTTGATTCTACCTGTAATTGTACTATTCTATAACTTCCATCTTGATAATTAAATACCTTATTTGTTAGTATTTTTTGTTCTAAACCTATACCATTATTTTCTTCATTATATGGACTTGTAATTTTTAAATTTACTGTTCTTGTTCCTGTTACAGTAATATCTTTTTCTGTACTATCTTTATATGTTCCTGTAAGTTCTAGTTTACTTTCCGCATTTAATAAAGATATATCATAAGATGTATCTGTTACAAGTTCAATACCAACTGGTATTTCAACTATATCTCCTGCATTTATTTGATTTAATGTAATTGTATCTTCTGTGATATTTTGAATTCTTTCATTTTCAGTATCTGTTTTAAATTTGAAATTAGAATCTTTCAAAGTTATTTTTCCATCAAAATATCCTTCTTGTTTTACATTTACATTAAAATATAGTTTTAAATCAGTTTTCTCTGTTGTAGTAGAACTCTCCATAGTCTCATTTTGTGAATCATCTTTAAAATACGCCATAAATTCGATATTTTTATGACTTGTATCTTTATCTTCACTTAGTTTTTCTACAGCATAAGAAATACTATTAAAACCAATTAAAATAAAGTTAGCTGATGTTAATGTAATTATTAACAATATTGCTACAAATATTTTTAAAACTTTAGCTTTCATGGTGAAACCTCCCACTTATATTTTTATACAATCTCTACTATATATTATACATTCATTTTTAGCATTTTTCAATCTTTTTTTATTATTTTTTAAGTATTTATGTAAATTTTTTTGTTTTTTTGTCTACGGAAATTCTTTTTTGGAATTTTATAATAAAAATATTAAGTTTTTATTACAAAATATACCTATTATTCCTCCTTTTGTTGGGGATAGAAGATTTTAGACACATTTTTATTCATCAAAAACAAAAATATAATTTTCTAGTATTTTTTGTATCAGTATAATTCTTTATAAAAATTTTGTTCATCTTTTTTAATATATTGCATATTATAATAAAAAGAAAGGAATGATTTTATATTGGAAAACATAGATCAAAATACTATTAATAACATAAAAAATATGGTTGATAATGGTAATATAAATGAGGCTATTTCTCAAATTTCTCCTGAAATGATTCAAAATTTTTCAAAAATGTTTTCACAATCAAATAACTCAAACAATAATCAAAATTCAAATAGTCAAAATAACAACTTTGAATCACAAGAAAATAAAGGCAATCAAAATAATAATTTTGATTTTAGCAATATTGATATGGCTTCTATTATGAAAATGGCTTCAACTTTCAATAAAAATAGTAATGATCCTAGAAGCAATCTTCTTAATTCTTTAAAGCCATATATGAGAAATAGTAGGAAAGAAAAAATAGATAACTATATAAATCTAATGAACATGAGTAAAATTGCTGAATTGTTAAATAATAAAACAAATCAAAAAAATGAATCTAATAAGGAGGAAACTTAGAACGTGTTTTCTCTATTAGAAAAGTCAGTATGACTTTCTTTTGAAAATAAAATTTTATTTTCACTTTAAGTTGTGCAACTTAAAATTTCATATTATTTCCTAATAGAGAACAAATCAATCTAAGTTTCAGATAAAGAGAGAAAGGAATATAGTTTAAAATGCCTCTTTCATTTCCTTTTATGAGATTTCCATACTCAAATTATAACAGATATTACCAATATTATAATAATAACTACCATAAACAAAAAAATCATACAAATACCAAACATGAAAAAAATTGTAATGATGATCGCCAAAAAAATAATAGTATTACTAAAAACTCTAATAATACTATTTCAAATATTTTCTCTTTTGTTCCAACATCTATTGGACCACTAACTTTTCATCCAGAAGGTTTTAATAATATAGAAAGTCCTTTATTTGATTTGTTTGGTATTAAGTTATTTCTAGATGACATTATTATTATTGGATTATTAATTTTTCTATACACAGAACAAGTAGATGATCAACTTTTGTACATTGCTCTCTTTCTTTTATTATTTTATTAAGAACAAATCGGAAAGCCTTATAATTTGCAATAATTTAACTTCTCTTTGGCTTTCCGCTAATTTGTTCTGCGCCAAATTCATGAAATAAATTTGTGTGCAATTAATTATTCTATTTCTATTTTGTCATCTAGAACATAAACATATGCTTGTTTATGTAAAGGTTCTTCATCTCTATCTATTTCTTTAATTATATTTGCTATACGAATTTGAACTGTATCTAATATTCCTGCCCCAATTATTGCCTGTTTATTTCCTTTTGCACCTGCATGTGCTAATCCTCTTAAACTGCCTAATACAACTATATTTTCAGATGCTATAACTTCTGCTCCTGAATTAACATCTCCTAATACTACTATACTTCCTTCTAACTCTAACTTCTGTCCTGATCGAAGAGATCCACGATGAAATGTTGTTTCTGAAACAATTGTAGCTTGTTCAAATGTCCTTTTTATACTAGATAATCCCAATGTTTTTGGCATGTCGAAATCAATATCTACATCTATTTTTTCTTTTATTAATTTTTGTATCTCATCAATTTCTTTATTTTTTAACACTTTTCCTGTTACCTTAATAGGAATTTTTTCATTTTTATATATCTTTTTTAACTCTAGCAATTTTTTTCTTAATACCTGCATTATTTCTCTCTGTTCTGCGCCTTGTGCAATCTTTAAAACTGTTTCCCCTTTTTTTAATTGTATACTTATTATATTTCTCATTTATACATCCTATCCTTTCTACATGAGATTATCGCAAACTCTCTGTATATGAATATGCTGTTACATCTTCTGTTACATCTTCTAAATTCATTCCAAAATATTCTCTCATAATTTGTTTTACCGCATCTGCTGTATAATATCCATGTCCTCCATTTTCTGCCATAACGACAACCGCAATTTCAGGATCATCAAATGGTGCAAAACCTGCAAACCATGCATTTACTTTATTTCCTGGAGCCTCTGCGGAACCAGTTTTTCCACCTACAGCAATTTCAAAGTCTCTAAATATACTTGCAGCTGTTCCTTCTTCTGTAACTGACCTCATTCCTTCCAAAACTGTTTTTAAATTTTGAGGATTTATTGTTACATCTTGATCTTGTTCATCTTCTAATCCTAATTTTTGTTTAATAAATTTATTTATATTGTCTCTTGATTCTTCTGTTCCATCTGAATTTCTAATTGTTTTTACAATACTTACATCTATTTTATTTCCTCCATTTGCAAGCATACTAATATATTTTGCCATTTGTAAAGGACTAAATTCATTATCTCCTTGACCTATTGCTGCATTTAGTGTATCTCCTGGTCCCCATGTACTTTCATTAGGATGTAACTTTGCTTTTGTTTCGGGATTTGCTAAAACACCTGAGGTTTCATCTTGTAATTCTACTCCTGTTTTTGTACCTAGTCCAAAATATTTAGCATATTTTACAAGTGTATCTATTCCCATTCTATCTGCTGTTTCATAAAAGAAATAGTTACAAGATTTTTCAATAGCTCCTACCACATTTAACCATCCATGTCCTCTATGGTAATCAGTATAGTACCAACAATTCATTCTTGTTCCATATCTTTCATATTTTGTATATACCCCTGTGTCATTTATTTGCGTATTCGCATTAATAACTCCTGACTCCAAACCCGCTATTGCTGTTACCATTTTAAAGATTGAACCTGGTGAATATGAAGCCTGTATTGCTTTATTTACTAGTGGTTTTGATTCGTCATTTATATATTTATTCCAATTTTCTGTACTAATACCACCTATAAAATCTGAAGGATTATATGTTGGATAACTCACTATTGCGAGTATTTCTCCTGTTTTAACATTCATTACAACACAACTCTCTGATGTTACATTATACGCTTTTCCAAATCCTCCTGTTCTAATTTTTTGCATGTTTTCCGCTAAAGCTTGTTCTGCTACTTGCTGTAAGTTAGCATCTATCGTTAAAATTATATCTGAACCAGCTACTGCCTCTTTTGCTGTATATTCAGCAGTTATAGTTCCATCAACTGCCATATCTATTTGTTTTACTCCATCTTGTCCTTTCAAATATTCTTCAAACACATATTCAATTCCAGTTTTTCCAATTATATCATCTTGATCATATGTATCTTTTTTTTCTTTATACTCTTCTGCACTTATAGTTGATGTATAGCCTAAAACATTTGCTGCAAGTGAACCCATCAAATATTTTGTTTCAGGTGTTACAACAATATTTACTCCTGGATATTTACTATTATTTTCTGAAAATTCTGCAACTGCTTCTCTTGGAATATCTTTAGCTATTGTAAGAGCTCTTGTACTACTATACCCTTTTGTTGTTATTTCATATCTTATACACATTATTTTTCTTGCTTCTACTACATCTGTATTTGTAATTTCGTATTTATCTTTAAATTCATTAAATGCCTCTTCTGCTGTTGCATTTTCCTTTATTCCGTAATAATCCAACCAATCTGCTAATTCTTCTCCTTCTAATTTGAATCCATATGGATTAATTGTAATTGGAAAAGAATCAGGATAATTTATACCGTATTTTTCCAAAACTGCAATAATATTTAATATAGATTGATTAAGTGTTTCATCATCTATTTTAGTTTTATATAATTCTAATTCAAATTTCATTTCTGAACTCACAAGCACATTACCAGATTTGTCCATAATTGTCCCTCTTTGTGCTTCTAAAGTTGTCTCTCTTGTTAGTCTAGTATTAGATTGTTCCCTGTATTCTGCTCCATGTACAATTTGGAGATTAAAAAGTTGTACAATTAAAATAATTCCGATTATATACATAAATACTGTTAAAACATTAAATCTTAAATTAGTATTTACATTATATACTCTGTTTCTATTTTTTCTTTTAAACATTTTAACCTCCCATCATATATATTTTAGAAATATCTTGTTAAAATCTTATTCCCTTTATATTCATTTTCTACATAATAACCGAACTTTTGCATAAGTGGATATAATATTACTGTTAAAATAATATTATAAATTACTTCTATTACCAAAATTTTTGCAAAATTAACAATTTCTATTTGAGTAGAAAACACAATATAATTTGCAAAATATAAAGCAATTTCATAAAATGCAGTTAATGATGCAACAATTAACATTATTGTTATTCTACTGTCTTTAGAAAAATTCTTATCAAATATCTTAGCTACTAATCCAACTATTCCTAAGGTAATAGCTGTTATACCTACTTTACTTCTAAATAAATAATCTAAGAAAAATCCTATAATTATTCCATATGTAACTCCCATAAACTTATTTCCAAATAACCCTATCCATATAATTAAAATTACAAATAAATTAGGCATTACCCCTGCTATTGTAAACCAGTTAAAAAAGTTGCATTGTAAGAAATACGCTATAAAAAATATAAAAATAAATATTATATTTATTAGTACTTTTTTCACACCAAATATCATTCCTTTCTTTCTAATGTACATTATCAGTAGAGGCTAAACCTAAGATAATATTTTAATATCTCAATATTAAGAAGTTGCATTATTTATTACAAGTACTGTGTTTAATTTATTAAAATCTACAGCAGTTTCTATTACTGCATATCGGTCAATCATATTACTTGTATTACTTACACTTTTTACTGTTCCAACATGTATTCCCTTTGGATAAATCCCACCTAAGCCTGATGTCTCTATACTATCTCCTTGAATAACATCTGCATCTGTTGGGATATACATCCCTTTTAATTGTGAATTATTTTCTAGTGTACCTTTACATACTATACTATCTTTATTTGTACTCATCATACAACTAACAGAACTAGATGTATCTATTATAGTTTGTACCTTTGCAGTACTATCTGTTACAGAAATAACATGTCCTACTAAACCTTGATCTGCTATTACTGTCATGTTTTCTTGTACTCCATCTTTTGAACCAACATTAATTACTATAGTTTTTGAATAATTACTAATATCTTTATTTATTATATATGCCGGTATTGTCTTATACTCTCCATATTTTTCAGTTAATCCTAGATATTCTTTTAATGTCTCATTTTCTGTTTTTATATTTTCTAATTCTCTTAAAGATTGTTCTAATTCACTATTTTGTTTTTTTAGGTTCTCATTTTCTTCCTTCAATCGGTTAATATCTGTAAAAAAAGTATCATTTCCATTTAGTTTATTTTTTAAATAAGTTAATCCATTTTGTACTGGCATTACTAATTTATTTGCAACATTTTCAAAAAATGATGTATTACTCTCTCCATTTGAAAATATAACAACTAAGATAAGTAATATAATTGTAATTACAATTCCTAAAATAGCTACTTTTTTATCTCTATACATCTATTAACCTTCTTTCTTTATTTTCTTCTACGTGCATTTACTAAAACTCTTTTTAGATTTTCCAAGTCTTCTAATGTTTTTCCTGTTCCTCTTACTACACAGTCTAATGGTTGTTCAGCAACATATACTGGCATTCCTGTTTCTATACTTAATAGTTTATCCAAATTTTTGATTAGAGCTCCTCCTCCTGCTAATACTATACCTTTTTCCATTATGTCTGATGCTAATTCAGGTGGAGTTTTTTCTAATGTTGATTTTACTACTTCAACAATTTTTTGTATAGACTCTGATATAGCTTCTTGAACTTGTACAGAAGTTATCTTTTCATTTCTAGGAAGCCCATCTGTTAAATCTCTTCCCCTTATTTCCATATCTGTTTCTGTCATTAATGGCATTGCACAACCTATTTGTATCTTTATTTGTTCTGCAGTTGTCTCTCCTATTGCTAAGTTCATCTCTCTTTTTACATAATTTACTATATCTTCATCTAATTCATCTCCTGCAATTCTTAAAGAATGGCTAACTACTATACCTCCTAAAGAAATTACAGCAACTTCTGTAGTTCCACCACCAATGTCTACAATAATATTTCCACTAGGTTCTGCTACATCTAATGATGCTCCTATTGCTGCTGCCATTGGTTCTTCTATTAAATATACTTCTTTCGCACCTGCTTGTAAAACTGATTCCTCTACCGCTCTTTCTTCAACTTCTGTAATACCTGATGGTACGCCCACCACAACTCTTGGTCTACCTAAATTATAACGTCTATTTACTTTTTCTATTATATTTTTTAGCATTAGCTGTGTTGCAGTAAAATCAGCTATAACACCATCCTTTAGTGGTCTTACAGCTTTTATTTGTTCAGGTGTCCTTCCAAGCATTTCTTTTGCTTCTGTACCAGTTGCCATTATCCTACCAGTTTTCCTATCTATTGCAACAACAGAAGGTTCTTTTAATATTATTCCTTTTCCCTTTAGTGTAACTAATAGATTTGCTGTTCCCAAGTCTATACCTATATCTTTTGAGCCAAATGTAAATAATTTCATATAATCACGATTCCTTTCCAAAATTTAATGTTTAGATTTATTCTTCTTTAAATCTTCTATTTGTGTTTGTAGTTGCTCATATATACTTACATAATTCATGTCTCCTATAACAATATGGTCCAATAAATCGATTTCAAATATTGCCAAAGCATTATATAGTTTATCTGTAAACTTAATATCTGCTTCACTTGGTGTTGAAATTCCTGTTGGATGATTATGGACCAATATAACCTTATTTGCTTCTACCTTAAGTGAAAGTGTTATAATTTGTTTTATCCCTACATCTACAAAATTACTACCGCCTATCCCTAAAGTTTCTATTCTTAATATTCGATTTCTATTATCTAGTAAAAAGATTTTTGATATTTCATGTTTTTCATCTTTTAATTCATCTAATAGCATATCTGCAACATCTTTTGGAGATCGTATAATAATTCCTTTATAATTGGCTGGTTTGGACATTCTTATTGCTAGTTCACATATTGCTTTTAATTGTATTGCTTTTACCTTTCCAATTCCTTTTATTTTTATAAAATCATTAATACTTAATTTTTTTAGGAATGATAAATCATCTTTTAGTCCATTTTCTCTTAATTTTAAAATTTTTTGAGCTAACTCCACAGAAGTCTCTTCTTTAGTACCATTTTTTATTATTATTGCCAATAATTCTGCATTTGATAAATATTCTGCACCATATAATTCTAATTTTTCATATGGTCTTTCCGCTTCAGGCATATCTTTTATCTTTAATGACAATTTAAATAGTCCTTTCTTGCATTAGATTGTCCCTTATATTTTTTTGTAAATAAATATTGCAAGTATCATACCTATTATACTAGCTACATTAATGTTAAATACTAGTCCAAATGTTAATTTTAAGATACTTAAATCTAAAACCAGTGGATTGTTTAATCCAAATTCTTGTTCATATGATAACCACCAAAGCCATGGTACACTACTTGCTAATCTACCTAATAGTCCTCCTACTACTAAACCTGATAATATAAATACTATTAATATCCATATATTTTTATCTCTTGTAGCCATTTTATTTTACCACCCTTGTACAATAATTTAGGTTTTTAATAAAGGTTTTACCTATAAACCTGAATAATTAATTATACTCTTAAATATTTGTTTCACTTTTATTTCATTTTTTAATTTTTCTTACGGGTTCACACTTTAAAATCGATATACGTATTATATATTGAATTTATAAATTTTTCAAGTAATTTATTGCATTTTACTTTATTTTTTTGTTATAATATGCTATATTAATGTAAACATATTGAAAAACTAATTTTTTACATCATATCTATGAAGTTTTACACAAAATTTTGCCATAATTTGTGTATTTAAATATAGAACTAGATATAGTATAATTAATATAGTAATAATAAGGAGGTTAATACTTTGAAGATAGAAAGATTAACAGAAGATAAAATTAGAATAATTATAAAACAAGATGAATTAAAAGATCCATCTTTAGACTTACATACTATTATGACTAAAGCGGCCGAGTCTCAGGGCTTATTTTTAGAAATATTAGCTAAAGCAAAAAAAGAAACTGGATTTAATGCAGATGGTCATAAATTATTAATTGAAGCATTTAACTTTGGTGATGATTCCATGGTATTTACAATTACAAAATACAAAGTTTTAAAAAATACAGAAAGTGAAAAAGTACCTTCGAATTCAACTAAAAAAACTTTAAGGGTAAAACGTAAACACTCTTTAACCCCAGTGGAAAACCGTTGTATCTATAGGTTTATAGATTTCGAAACATTTTGTGATTTTTGTAATAATTTAAATAAACATACTCAAATTTCAAGACGCGGTCTAATTAAAGATTCTTCTTTATATTTATATAACAATCTTTATTTTCTCGTTATATCAGGTATAAATTTAGAACACAAATCTTTAATTAAATTTCATTCACTTTTATCAGAATTTAGCACAATTAGTACTAGTAATAAATATTTTGAAAATAAACTTAAAGAACATGGAAAAATAGTAATAAAGAAAAATGCTATTAATGTAGGTATTAAATATTTTTCAAACTAAATGTTTTCTCTATTAGAAAAGTAAGCATGACTTTCCTAATAGAAAATTTTTAAAAGAGGCATTGTAAACTGCCTCTTTTCTAACACTATTCTCTTTAATATAAATAATTTTGTGGATTATATGCTACTCCATTTACTCTAATTTCTAAATGTAAATGTGGTCCTGTAGAGTTTCCAGTTGAACCTACGGCTGCAATAATATCACCTTGAGACACTGTTTGTCCTGCAGAAACATATAATTTGCTACAATGTCCATAATATGTTTGTACACCATTTTCATGTGATAATACTACCATATTTCCATATGATCCCTTTCTTCCAGAAAATGTAACTGTTCCTGAGGCTGCTGCCTTTATAGGTGTACCAGTAGATGCAGAAATATCAAGTCCTGTATGGTTTGATACTCTAATTCTACTAGATGCTCCAAAACGTGATGTAATAATTCCTGAAATTGGTTTTATAAGTGATATTCCTAAATTAACCTTTGAGCTAGAAACTTTGTATGATGTATCTACTTTATTTGTTACTGTTTTTGTTGCAGTTTTTACTGGTTCTGTATATAATAATTTTACTGCATCATCGACACTAGTAAAATTTTGTAAATTTGTTTCATATTTTTCAGATATTGCTATTTGTTCTATATTACTACTTTGTTTTTCTTTTAAGTTGTTTACTATATTTTCCGCATCTGCAAATGATTTAACATATGCCTTTTCTTCTCCATTTTGTGATACTGCATAATATCTATAATATGATGTTCCTGTTGTTTTTATTTTTTCATATATTTCATCATCATTTGTTACAACTCCTCTTTTTAGTAAACACAACTGGTATTCAGGTAATTTATCTACTTCCACAAATGCTACACTTTGTCCATCACCATTTTGTATATAATCATTTATTTTAGCTTGTAATTGAGTTTTGTTTGCAGTATATCCTACAAGTTCGCCACCTAAAATGACTTTATATGTTGGCTTAAAAAAATATGTAACTATCCCTATTATTAAAAATAACGATATTGCTAACAAAATTATAAATTTGATAGATTTTCTAGCATGTATAAGTACTTTCTTTAACATAAATCATATCTCCTTTGTATGTTTAATGTTATAATATAGTATGTTTTTTTTATTTGCAAGTTATATTTATCTAAAATATTAGTATAATATTTTGTTTTTTTTTATATTACTCTTTTTTTCTTCCATTTTCACCCTTTCTCTTTACGGATAGTTTATTTTTATTATATTAAAATTTAAAAACTACTCTTATATTGATTTTTAAGCTAAGAGTAGTTTTATCTGTACTTTTTAATACAATCTTTTATGTCTTTCTAACACAAATATTTTATTAACTTAATTCTGTTTTAACATTATTTACTTCTGTAACAGTTGCTTTTTGAGCTGGTACATAATATCCTTTTGCTTGTGCTATTTTAAATAACTCATATTGAAAACTCTCATCATTATTTCTTATTTGTTGAAATGTTTGTCTAAGCCCTATATTTTCTGCCTCAGATATAGCTGTTTGATATGCTGTTAAATCTGATTTTACCCCAGCTAAAATATCATTTACCATTGTTTTTTCATCCATAATTTTTTCCTCCTTAATTATTTAAAAATGTCATCAATTTTTGTTTTGTATTTAAAGCATCTTGTGCTGATTTTGTAAATAATTGCTTTATTTGTGGGTCTACAGCTTGTGATGAATATGTGTTTAATTTTTGATATGCTGTTTCATGTGCTCCTATAAGATGTCTTAAATGTTGTAATTCCATTTGATTTAAATCTGCCATTTTTAATCATTCCTTTCTTTTTATTTGATTAGAAAACAAAAATTGCCACATGTATAAAATTACATCATAATTATTAAACAAATACAAAAACTTAATTTAGCTACATACAAAAATCTTGTATTTGTTTAATTAAAAGTTAATTTTTGTTTTCTAATCATATTCTTTTTTAATTATTTCCATTTTCCTTAGTTTTATTCGTTTTATTTGTAAGAAAAATAGCTTCACAAATATGTACAACCCAAGGAAATTTAATATTGTTAACATGTGTTCTGCGCTAAATTTATGAAATAAATTTGTGTGCAACATATTTTATGTATTAGGAAAGTCAACATGACTTTCTTTTGAAAATAAAATTTTATTTTCACTTTGAGTTGTGCAACTTAAAGTTTCATGGTATTTCCTAATAGAAGATAAAAAATAGGAAAAATAAATTTTTCCTTTGAGAGTTGCTAACGCAACTCTTTTTTGATATACTTCTACTAAGA
>CALXJY010000002.1 GCA_944388755.1 uncultured Clostridia bacterium
ACCTCTTAGTAGAAGTATATCAAAAAAGAGTTGCGTTAGCAACTCTCAAAGGAAAAATTTATTTTTCCTATTTTTTAATATAAAGGCATTTTGAGATTGTAGTACAGTTTTTTAGAATAGTTAAAAGATGTTTGCTAGAAGTGTTAAACTCCCACAGAAGAGAAAAAAGAATAGTTTTTTATTATAAAAGTACGAAATAATAATATGATTTAGCTTAATCAAAATATAACGTTCTTTAAGAATAAAATAAATACATTATAAAAAATGCTAGTTTGAATAATGTTATATTTTTGTTTTATTTACGTTTAGTCCGATATAACAATAAAAAATATGGACAAGTATATATATTTACCTTGTCCAATATTTTTTATTGTTATAACAACGATTTTTTATATCATAGACAAGAAGACAAGTCTTTCTAACATCTTTAATACAAAATCTTTTTTATATTTCTACTTTTTTGTATTTTTGAAATTATCTTGTCTACTTGTCCTAATATATAAAAATCCTTATATTATAGTACTTTTAGCTAGACAGGTTTATTTTTTAACCCTGTCTATTCATAGTCTTCTACTTTTATATTGTTATCCTCCATAATTTTTAGTATATCATTCTGATTGAAAATATAATAAGTTTTTTTCCCACTTAATTCATAATCTGTTGAATCTGTTTCTCTTTTCTTTTCAAATCCATACCATTGAGTTAGTTTTTTTCCTAATGAAGAACTTCCTTTAATCCACTTAAGTTCATCTTTGGTAGATAAATATTCATATAAAGCTACTAATTCTACACCATACTTTTGATTATGTAATTTTCTTATAACTGCATTTATACTGTCAAAATACGAATAAAGATAGTATAGAAGTTGTAATTTTGGTTCATTTTCTATGTTCCTTTTAAATTTTTCATTGCTTAATTGTTTTGCGTATTTTAAAAGGTTGTCTGTTACATTTGTATTCTCGTTTTCTGTGTCAATAATTTTTGCAATACATAAAAGGGGATTCCATAAATCATCTTCTCTTAATGTATATCCTCTAAAACTTACTTCTGATTTATCATAAATTTCCTTTATTCTAGGTGCATATATTAAGCCGAAAATATATAAATCATCTACTAATTTATTAAGTTCCATTTTTGTATCTTTATCTTCTCTAAATTTAGGTACTGTTATGTTTTTTACTTTTGTAGTGGTATATTTTATAACCCTCTCAAATAATACATCATCAATATTGCTAATTCCTCCCATAATTTTTGGAGAAAATGACCTAAATTTTCTTATTTGATTACTTTGACCAACACATCTTGGTACAACACCATCAATATTAAAGCCTTGATTTAATATTTTTATGATTTCTTGTTTATCTTCTCCATACATTTTTTCAAATTCGTCAAGAATTATTGTACTTCCATCATTATCAATTTGTCTAAATATATTGGCAGGATTAACATTTGAACAAAACATAGGATTAAAACATAATTTGCTCATTATTTTCATAATAGTTGATTTTCCTGTTCCTTTTTCTCCATTTATCCACAGATAAGGTATTACTTGAAATAATATATATATGTATGTCATCATAATATAACTAACTATTACATCAAAAAATTCATCTGATACAACTACATATTTTTTAAATAATTGTTTTATACTACTATATAGAGCATTTGCTTTTACAGTCTTTCCGTTTACGTATTCTGCAAAAGCTTTTAAAGAAAATTTACTATCTATATTTTCTTCGTGGGTTGGAATTATACCGAAATTCTTTATTTTATTTATCTCATATATTTTCTTGTTAGCCATACCTACATACGTTATTTCGTTTCCTATTTCATCAAAATCTTTAATACCATAAATCATTCCCAAATTTTCTCTATAATCAATGGCTGGAAATATTTTATCAACTATATTACTTGTTTCTGCTCTTTTTAAGATTTCCATTTGATAATTTTCTTCTTGTCTTTGTTTTTCCATTATTTCATAACTATTTTTACAATATTCTATAAATTCTTGTTTACTATTTTTATCAAAAGAAAAATGCTCTGATATTTCTTTCATAAGATTTATAATGTCATCTTTTAGTAAATCTTTATTATTTTGTATTAATAATTGCATATAATTTTTAGCAGTATTAATATTATTATTTATTTCGTCTGACACTTCTAATTTTTCTATTTCTTTTTTGTATTGAATTAATATGCTATTCTTCTCCATATTATTTACCCTCCAAGTAATCTTTTCCAAATTCATCAATTAAAACATCTAGTGTTTTTGATTTCCACAATATCATAGTTCCTCTATAGTGCGAATGCTCACTTTGAAAATTTTTTTCTTCAAAATATTCATCATCTAAACCTGCATTAATAGTCCACTTTCCTTGTTCATCTTTATGTTGAAATCCCAACTCTTCTAACTTTATATTTACATCTTTTGGTTTGATTTTTGGACTAACCATTAATTTTAATATGTTTGTAAGTTTGGTTACATTAAATTTCTTTTCATAGTTTATTACACGATTATTTTCATATTCTTCTGTACCATAATCTTTATCCATTTCTAGTTCCCTCCTTATAAATTTTTTCTTTATTCAAATTTCTTGTTTTATTTCTCTTTGTATTTCTTTCTTTTCGCTTACTTTCTATAAATTGTGGATTTTCTAATAAAAATTTTTCTATTAAATCTTTTACTTCCATTTTGTATTTTGCATAACCTTTGTCTGTAACAATAGGATTATTTGTTGAAAGGCATATTGAAATTACATATCTACCATATAATTTTCCTTTATCTGTTAGAATAATCCTTTCATTTTCTCTTTTACAAATTCCTATTTCCTCTAATACATCTGTTACTTCTGCCCCTGTGATTGACTTATCATTAAAATTTATCTGTTTTCCAATTTCCGTTACATTTGAAAATTCTGAATATTCTTTACTTGTTAAGTTTTCCCAGTTATTTTCTTGAATAGTATTATTTACTATTGTTTCTATTTGCTCTCTTATATTTTCCATATTTACCTTTCCTTTCTTTTATTTGCTTTAAAGAAAGAAATGTGCTAGAATTAATTTGGAGATTAAAGTAAGCACATAGCTTTCTTTTTGAATTAAGCATTGATATTTGATTATCTTTGCTTTTTTCTTTTATTCAAACAAATTTCCACTTGAATTGTGCAATATTTCTTGAAATTTCATACTTTCAATACACCACCCTCCAAAATTAATTCCATATCTTTGACAAAACTCTGTAGCTTTATTAAGATTTACTGAATAATTTTCTGCAATTTGTTTTGCATACAATAATCTAGGTAGCTGATTTTTATTAGTACAAAATTCTTTTAATAAATCCCTTATCTCTATTAATAACTCATTTGCCATATCTACCTCCTTTTGTTTTAATCAAGCTTGACTATGCCTTAATTTTAGCACGTTTTTAAACGCAAAATAAGAGTGGAATTTCGTACTGAAATCCCACCCTTGACAATAACTAATATTAATATTAAAGAACTTCAAATTTAGAATAAAAAATTGATTCACTTCCAAAATCTTTTTTTACTGTATTTAAAACTGTATAAAATTTTTCTTTATCCATTTTAAAATATTCTAATGTTTTTATTAATGTATCTATGTTTATATTCTGCAAATTATTATCTATAAAATCATCTATATAAGAAGTATCTCTACCTAATTCTAACGAAATGCAATATCTTTCAAGATTAGATAATTTTTTCATTTTATTTTGTAATTCTGCCCTTTCCTTTGAAAAATCATATCCTACTGTGCGATTAAGATAATCTGATGTCTGTTCTGCTAATTTTTTATATCGTTCTTTACTTTTTTCATCTGTATATCCTCTTTGATTTATTTCAGTTTTTGCATTTCTAAATAAATTCTCTATTGAATCCTTTTCTTCTTTGGATGTTGCTAGATTTAAAGCTATATTTTTTGAATATAAAATCCTACCATATTTAATATTTACTTTTACAACTTTTCCCTTTTGTCCTGTAAAAATAAGATGTTCTACAGTACAATAATTTTCTAAATCTTTGATTATTTTCTTTGATGATTCAAATGAAGGCTCTAATTTGTGTTTGTTTTTTAGTAATTCTAAAATTGTCATACTATCCAAAAATCCATATATTTTAAATAAACAAAACATTCTTAAAAAATACGAATTGGGATTATATGGGTCATTTTTCTTTTTACTTTTTCCATTTTCTATAGCATATAATATGTCATAGCTTGTAGCAAGCTCACTATTATTTCCACAATTTCTATATATAAAATCATATAAAACATCTTGTAAGCATTTTCTTTCATCTCTATTTTTATCTGTACTATCTATTTTTAATGGTAAACTGATATTATTTTTATAACAATAATATTCTCTTTGAAATCTTAATTCTTCCCCTATAGAAGAAATTTTTTTTGTTCTCGGATTAAATTGATTTTTCATTATTATATCATCTCCAAAATTATTTTGTACGTAGGGGATTCGACATTAAAATCCCTAACTGATATTATATCTATTTATGTGCTACAATATAACCATAGTAAAACAAGCACACATTGACATTTAGAAAAAATGTTTTTATAATTCTTATAATTAAAATGGTGCGTAAGTTTTGGTCGACCAACGCACCATATAAGGTTTACAAACACTTGATAAAGCGTTCGTAATTGCATTATAGCACATTTAGGAACTCTTTTTCAAGTACCAAAAATTTGAAAGGAGTTGGTAATATGGGAAGACGTGCAAAAGGCGAGGGCAGTCTATATAAGACTATACAAAAACAGAAAAGACCAAAATTTGCAAGTAATGGAGAATGTGCTATATGTAAAAATTGTACTGATAGAACTGCTTGTAACAATAGACAAGGTTATGAGAAATGCGAGAAGTGTAAAAACTGTAAAGAGGAATGTTTGAACTACTGTGATAGATTTTATTGTAAAGAAATCTGGGTAGGTCAAGCCACAATAAAAGGAAAACATACTACTTTGAGTTCTCATAAAAAACAAGAAAAAGCAAAATCAAAAAAAGAGAAAGTAAAAAATCAAAAGGAGAATGGAACTTATATCTCAAAATCAACTGTTACCCTATATGACTTATGTTCTGAAATTGTGGAAGATAGGTACAAGAGGAATCAAACAGGAAAAAGTGGTTATAGAACTAACAAAGCAACATTAAAAAGACTTAACAGTTCTTGGTTTGTACATATACCAGTTCAAAAATTACTAGATAGCGATATAAAGAAATATTTAGATGAATTAGTAGAAGAATCTGACTCACTTATTAAAAAAGATTATGGACTAATTAATCGTGCCTTTGATAGGGCTACTCCAACAATTATATTAAAGAATCCATTTGATAGAGAAGAATTTTCAAGACCTCGTAGTAAAAAGCCTAAAAAGAAAGTTCGAGCTTTTACAGTTAAAGAACAACAAAAATTCATACATACTTTAAAAGATGAAGAAGTACAACATAGGTATAAGTGGGCTTGGTTTTTATCTTTATATACAGGAATGAGAATTCGGAGAGGTACTAGCACTTGATAAGGATAAGGATATAGACTGGGAAAGCTACAAAATAGATGTGAATAATACACTAACTAAAGATGAAAACGATAATGTGTATTTAGGGGATAGAACCAAAACATATACAGGTATGCGTACTATAAATATGGACGCAATGATTATATATATTTTACAACAAGCATTAAAAGAATTTATCCCTAATCCGAATAATTTATTGTTTTGTAGAGAGAATGGAGATTTAATCAACGAGGGAGCTTCTAATAGTGCATTTAAAAGATTTTGTGATAAACATAATATAACTAATAAGAAAGATGTAAATCAACATTTATTAAGACATACCTATGCTACTCGAAAAATTGAGGGTGGTATGCCTGCCGAAATTCTAATGGTTATTCTAGGACATAAAGATGTAGAAACAACACTTAATACATATTTTGACGCATTTGCTGAATATAGAAACGTATATGAAGAACAAACATATAATTATTATGAATTACAAGGCTTAACATTTGATGTAGTAAATAAAGAATTTATAATTTTACAAGAATTAAATAATATATTAGAGAAAGCTAATAGTAGTCATTTAGAAGAAATAGAAAAAAATAAAATTATTCAAGTTGTAGAAAATGTTATAAAAAAATACAATAAACAAGAAGACGAAGAATTGGAAGAAATCAACGAAAATGCTAGCTCAAATATTATAATGTTTCCTGCATTATGCAAATAAAAAGTTTTAAAATATCAAGTTTTTTAATTAAAATATATTACAAAAATTGTTTTAAAAATGTTTTAAAAAATTATAATCTTTTGTAAGTATATTGAAATCAACAAAAACTTGATATTTTTTTAATGCAATTATAATGCGTATGAAATTAAAATTAGAAAAATTATAATGCAATTATAATGCAACTGTGAAATATTATGGGATATTTTTAGATATTTTCGGATAAAGTTATGCACTTTTGTAAATAGTTCCAAAAGCTGATATATAGCTGAAAGTGGCTATTTTGAAGCAAAAAAAGAAATTACCCTTTTTTGAGTAATTTCTATAAAAAATGGTCGAGGCGACAGGGATCGAACCTGCGACCTCATGGTCCCAAACCACGCGCGCTACCAACTGCGCTACGCCTCGATAAAATTAATACTTATATATTTTAGCATAAAATTTAAAGATTTGCAACAATTTTTTGTAAATTTTTAAAAATTGTTGCAAACATAATAAAAAATTGCTTTATAATACACTTATACTAAATCAATAAATATTGTAAATTCATTTATACTATAATAAATCAAGATTTATTATTATGAATTTTTGTAGCCTCTTTAATAGCATCAGAATATCCTGTAAGAGTGGAAAAAGGAGCAAATTGAGCAGCCCTTGCTTCCAAAGACATATGAGGATGCTTTTTAGAAACAAAATGTGGTAAATTAATAATATCATCATAATTATTTTTCATTTACTATGACCTCCAATCTGCATATTTCTGCTAATAGTAGTACCACCATCTTGTAAATTCATACCTTTAATAATAGCATTTTTGCCATATTTTTTCTTAATATTAATAACAGCTTTTTGTAATTCTTTTTCTGATTGCTCAGCTAATTGGTTTTCCACTTTTTGTTTATAATCTGTGAATAAGTCAATCTGTTCATAATGATTATATGCATTTACTGATAAAAAATCAATTACATTATTAGCTGTAATATTAATTCTTCTTACTAAAAGATTTTTATTAATAATTTTATTATATAATTTTTCTACTGCAATCATAATAATTTTTGTAGATGAAGTCTTATGATCCAAATTTATTGTACCGATGAGCATGTTTGGGAATTTTACGACCATATCTATCTATAGTAATGTCACCTTTATATAAATTGCTTATTTGTGAATTTGTCAAATTTTCTACATCATATCCTATAGTAAGTACAATTTGGTCTGTTACTAGATTTTTTTCAACTAAATCAAGTGAAAGTAATTCAGCCATTTCTTTAACTATGAGTTCGGTTTTTTTATAATCATATGGACAATGAAGCACTTGACCTGAACAAATACTATTAGTAGATGGCTTGTATGACTTAATTTGTTTAATAGTACAAGGTTCATAACCCCAAGCATGATCAATTAAAAGCTCTGCATTAACACCAAATAATTTATATAATAAATCTTCATTATTTAAAGAAGTTCTAGCAATATCACCCATTGTATAAATTCTGTGTTCCTCAAGTCTATTAGAATAACCTTTTCCAACTCTCCAAAAATCTGTTAAAGGTCGATGATTCCATAATAATTTTCTATAAGTTAATTCATCTAAACCAGCAATTCTAACTCCATTTTTATTAGGTTCGACATGTTTGGCAACAATATCCATGGCAACCTTACAAAGGTAAAGATTAGTGCCAATTCCAGCAGTAGCAGTTATACCAGTATTTTCATAAATATCTTGAACTACTTTTGTAACAAGATCTCTAGCACTTAATTTATATGTCTTCAAATAATGAGTAATATCAATAAAAACTTCATCAATTGAGTATACATATATATCATCAGAAGAAAACCACTTTAAATATATATTATAAATTTTTGTACTATATTTAATATAATAAGCCATACGTGGGGGAGCAACTAAATATGTTAATTCCAAATCGGAATTTCTCTTTAAAGCAATATTATCATATGATGAACCTGTAAAAGTTTGGTTAGGAGCATGTCTTTTTCTTTCAATATTAACTTCTTTTACTTTTTGCACAACTTCAAATAATCTTGCTCTACCAGGTATACCGTAGCTCTTTAAAGAAGGACTAACAGCAAGACAGATAGTTTTTTCAGTTCGGCTACTATCTGCAACAACTAAATTTGTTGTAATTGGATTAAGACCGCGTTCATTGCACTCAACAGATGCATAAAAGCTTTTTAAATCTATAGAAACATATATATGTTGTAATTGGTCTTGCATATTGAAATTCATCCCTTTCTAACTTCATTTAGGAAATACATTGAAATAAATTCGTCTAAAAATATTATAACACGTATTTATAAAAATGTAAACATATGTTTGTATAAAATATACAAAAAATTATAATTTAAATTGATATTTATAAAAAAAAGTGATATACTTACAAAAGAGTTGAATAAAGTTCTTTAAAATGATTAAAATATCTAAAAGAACATTTAGGTAATAATTTGTATTAATTTAGCTCTAGGTTTATAGGTAGATCCTTTGAAAAAACCTAAATATATTATATAAGGATGATTATATTATGGGAGAAGAGTTAAAAGAAAAATTATTTTTAGATAATTCTAGTGGATGGAAGAATATGGATAATAATCAAAAGCAAAAAATATTTGATTTTTCAAATAATTATATGGAATTCTTGAATAAATCAAAAACAGAAAGAGAATTTATAAAAAGTGCAAAAAAGCTAGCAGATGAGAATGGATTTACAGATATTAACAATAAAACTGAATTAAAAGCAGGAGATAAAATATATTTTATAAATAGAGATAAAAGCATGTATTTAGCAATAATAGGGACAGAAGATATTGAAAAAAATGGTATGCATATTATAGGTTCACATGTAGACTCACCTAGATTAGACTTAAAACCAAATCCTTTACAAGAAGATGGAGGCTTTGCATATTTTAAAACACATTATTATGGAGGAATAAAAAAATACCAATGGACTACAATACCCTTAAGTATACATGGTGTTGTTGTGAAACCAAATGGAGAGAAAATAGAAATTAATGTAGGAGAAAATGACGCAGAACCAATATTTACAATTACAGACCTATTACCACATTTAGCTCAATCTCAAATGGAGAAAAAATTAAAAGAAGGAATAGATGGAGAAGATTTAAAGCTTTTAATTGGTAGTATTCCATTTGATGATGATAAAATACAAGAAAAAGTTAAGCTAAATATATTAAATATATTAAACCAAAAATATGGAATAAAAGAAATAGATCTAACAAGTGCAGAATTAGAATTAGTTCCTGCTTTTAAAGCTAGAACACTAGGATTTGACGAAAGTATGGTAGCAGGATATGGTCAAGATGACAAAGTATGTGCATATACATCATT
The DNA here is from genome assembly GCA_944388755.1 of uncultured Clostridia bacterium. Taxonomy (GTDB): domain Bacteria; phylum Bacillota; class Clostridia; order TANB77; family CAG-508; genus CAG-269. The sequence goes on from CALXJY010000002.1 coordinate 9,612, forward strand.
AGTAGCAATGATGTCTTTAGAAAATGTTAAAAATACTGCAATATGTATTTTATCTGATAAAGAGGAAATAGGAAGTATGGGAAATACAGGAATGGAATCACATATGTTTGACTTCTTTGTTTCAGAGGTAATAAATAAAATGGGAATTAATAAACCAAATTTATTAGATAAAATCTTCTGTTATTCAAAAATGTTATCATCAGATGTAGATGCAGGTTTTGACCCAATATATGCATCAGTATCTGACACATTAAATGCAGGATATTTAGGAAAAGGAATAGCTTTAAATAAATATACAGGTGTAAGAGGAAAATCAGGAGCATCTGATGCTAATGCAGAATTCGTGGCATGGGTTAGAAATATACTTGAAACAAATAATATTAAATATCAAATAACAGAGCTTGGAAAAGTAGATATAGGAGGAGGAGGAACAATAGCATATATTCTAGCTAATAAAGGTGTAGATGTAATTGACTGTGGTGTTCCAGTACTTTCTATGCATGCTCCATATGAGGTTACAAGCAAATTTGATATTTACAATGCATTTGAAGCATATAAAGCATTTTGGATAGCTGACTAATTTTAAAATTAAAATAAAAGTAACATGATTAAATATTCTAAACAGAAAATTTGATTCATGTTACCTTTTTGCTATAGAAAAAATCGAAAATTTTTATTATAACATATAATATTATAGTTTATTTAATGCATCTAACATTGAGTTGATAAACTCTAATTTATCGGCTGGTAATTTACTGATTTTTTCTGATATTTCAATTTGTTGTTTTGCTTCTTCATTTGTTATTAAATCTTTGAAAACAACATTTGGTACCATCCCTAATATATTCATATAATTTACTAACGTTTCCATTTTAACACCACTATTGCCGTTTTCTAATCTTGAAATATATTTCTCAGATATATCTAATTTTTCTGCTATTGCATCTTGTGTTAGATGATTTTTCTTTCTGTAAATTTTGAAAGCTTTTCCAATAACAGTATCAATATTAGACTTTACTTCCTCATTTGATTTTGAACTATTTTCTCTCTTTCCCATAAGCACCTCCATCAATTATTTTTTAGTATAACAATTTAATTATAAATATAGAACAAATTAAAAATGCTATTATTTCCAATTGGTATAATATGAAGTAATATGTTAAAAAATCGACAACCTTCGACAGTTTTTAGAAAAAAATCGTTATATTATTAGTTATACCCAAATCTTTTTAAATTATTATTGTGAGTAGAAATATAATTAAATGGTCATAATTATTGAAAAATAAATATTGACTTAAAAGATAAAAATAGTTAATTTGCAGAAACAGAAAAATATGTTTTTTGATAAAAATAATTACAAATTCTATTGACTCCATAAAAAAAATATATTATAATGTAAAAGTAACTTATGGAGAAATACCCAAGTTGGTGAAGGGGCTTCCCTGCTAAGGAAGTAGGTCCCGCAAGGGGCGCGAGAGTTCGAGTCTCTCTTTCTCCGCCATTTAATGGGATGTTTTCGTAACATCCTTTTTTGTACACAAATTAATGGAAACCCAAAGAGAGAAGTTAAATGATTGTAATTTATAAAAAGAAAATATATAGCTTGTGAGGTAAAAATGAAAAGAATTTTTAACAAATTGTTAGTAATATCTTTAGTTTGTAGTATTTTATCTGTATTATTATGTATTATTTCAATAGGAAATTTTGATAGTTATACATTAGATGCAATAGATGAAATGCAAAGTAATATTAATACTGATGATGTAAGTGGTTATGCTAATTTAATGAAAGTTTCTTTATCTATGTTTTTAGATGTGGGTGGAATTTTAGGATATTTTATATTTGTTGTTCTTATTCCAGGTTTGATATTGTTTGTAATTGTGATTTTGCAGGCTTTTGCTAGATTATTTCAGATAGGAAATGAAAAAAAGTGGAAAAATATTGTTAGCAGAATTTTATCTTATATATCAATATTTTTTCAGGTGTTAGTTTGTATTGTGTTAATATTAGATTTCTTTAGAAGTTTAAGTGTAAATAAAATATTATTAATTGTAGTTTTTATTTTAAATATTATTTCTATTGTAATGTTTTTTTACGAATTGTCTAACATAAAAAAATTGGAAGTTAATAATGCTAATTTAAAAAGTTGAATAAAATTACAATAATTGTAAATAATAACAATAATATATAAATATGCAATGGAGAGGAATTTTTATGAAAAAGATAAAAAAAGTTGTTATTTTTACAATTCTAGGAATAGGATTAATTTGTAGTATTATTCTATGGCCTAAACCAAATGAAGTTGAAGCATTGTCTAAATATGGATCAAGAGGAAGTGAAGTTACTCAAATTCAAACAAAATTAAAAAGATGGGGATATTATAATGGAAATATTGATGGAATATATGGTAGCCAAACATTAGAAGCGGTTAAATATTTTCAGAGAAAAAATGGCTTAAAGGTAGATGGAATAGCAGGAGAACAGACTTTAAAGGCTATGGGGATAATGACATCAAGTTCAAATTCAACTGGTAGTACAACAAATTCAAGTGATTTAAATTTACTTTCAAGATTAATATATGGAGAAGCAAGAGGAGAGAGTTATACAGGGCAGGTTGCGGTTGGTGCAGTTGTATTAAATAGGGTTAAAAGTAGTTCTTTTCCTAATACTATTGCAGGTGTAATCTATCAGTCAGGAGCATTTGATGTTGTTTCAGATGGTCAAATAAATTTAACTCCAAATTCAACTGCAAAAAAGGCTGCACAAGATGCTTTAAATGGTTGGGATCCAACATATGGAGCTATTTATTATTTTAATCCTTCAACAGCAACAAATAAATGGATATGGTCAAGACCAATGACAGTGACTATTGGAAAACATAGATTTTGTAAATAAAAAAAGTGAGAATATACTAGCTTCTCACTTTTTAATCTTATTATTTAGATAGAATATATTGCATATAATTTTTTTTTATACTGTTTGCAATATTGTTACAACAATTTTCCATATTCCAAATGAGCCAAAGATTACAACACAGCTGACTACATAAGTTATAAGCATTTTCTTTACTTCTGCTTTTCCTTCTACACTTGATAGTATAAACTTAACTCCTAATACAATTCCTACAATAACTGCTAACCCAACACCTATTTGAAGAACAATATTATATATATCTCCAAATTGTGTTTGGAAATCTTGAATATCTAATTTATCATTTGAACCATCTGCAACAAACTTATCTGCGTCAGTCATTGATTGTTCTAGTCCATCATCATAGGTATCATCTCGAGATAGTTTTGAAGGTTGTTTGTATATTTTTGGAGCATCTGGATCTCCTATATGGCCTAATATATCACTTATTGCATCTAATTCACCTTTTTGCACTGCTGGTTTTCCGAAAAGACCTCCTTCATATATTCCTTCTCCGATAGAGCCCTAGCCAATCATTAATTTCGTTTTCTCTATCTTTTAGTGCGTTTTGATATTCAGTTCTATTATCATCTTTTTCAATCTTAGCATCTAAGTCATCTAATATTTTTTGCTTTTCAGTATCATCTTTGGCATTGATATAACTATCTATAAGAGACTCAATGTCAACTGCGTAAACACTGACTTGAATAAGTAATATTAAACATAAGAAAACAGATAAAATTTTAAAAAATTTTGTTTTATTCATAATAGAACCTCCCATCTATGTGAATGTATAAGTTTTAATATGTATAATTTTAGTTAAGTATGTGTTATAATAAACTTGAACTTTATTAAGTACTATAATTAATAAAAATTGTTCCCTATCTAAAATATAACATAAATAGACAAAAATAGCAATACTTACAATAATAGATATAATTATAATTTATACATGAAGGCATAATCCTTAGAATAATAAGTATTTCAAAAATCTTATTTGACAATTAGTTTGCTATAGAAACATAGAGTGGAGGCGATTTTAATGAAAAAATATATGTTATTAAAAATAATTTTAATGGCAATAATAATAGTATTTGTATTACAGTGTAGTGTATATGCTGATACTGTTACGGCAAAGGATTTAGTAAATTTATTTAGTGAAGGTTGGGAAGAGAAGTATGATCCTGAAACTGCAGCTTTAACAGAAACAAGCATCAATAATATAGTTGGTCAAGAAGTACTTGAAAAAATAGATAAGGATTATAAAAATATAAAAATTACCGATGATGATATTGATGATTTAACAAAAAATGAAAAATTAATGCTTTTTGCGGCTCTTTATTGTAAATTAGAGGAAATGAGCACAGAAGAGCAGAATGAGTATAAGGGAAGTTCGCATTTCAATTTTGATGCATTATATGAGTCTATAGGTGATAATGAACTTGATGATAAGTATCAAAATGTACTGAAAGAACTGTCACCTAATGTATACATGCAACCAAATCGAACGGGCAAGGTTAATGGCAATGTATTTGATGATGGATTAGAACAATCAATGACTGATGCAGATGAATTTATTGCAGATGGATCTAATGATAAATTAGATTTAGAAGATTTCCAAACACAATTTGGAGATATATATAATATAATACTTCAAATAGGTGTTGGTTTAGCAGTTATTGTAGGAATTATATTAGGAGTTAAGTTTATATTATCTAGTGTAGAAGGAAAAGCAGAAGTAAAGAAAATGCTTATAACTTATGTGGTTAGCTGTGTTGTGATATTTGGTTCATTTGGAATATGGAAAATTGTTGTAACAATACTTCAAACAGTATAAAAATTTAAATTATAAAAAATGGGAGTAGTAGTTTTTAAAATATATCCAATAGAATAAACACTAAAATAGTGATTTATTATTGGGTATATTTTAGTTATGTGCTACTTCTATTTATTTTAGATGGAATTGTAAATGTCAAATTAAATAATTTTTCTATATAAATTGACAAAAAAATTAACAAATTGTATAATAAAATTGTAGGGTACAAAAATATTTATTTTGAAAGAAAATGGTTCTTTAACTATGTATATTCACAAAATAAAGTAAGAAAGGAATTTTTATATGAAAAGAGTCAATAAATTTTTGATAATTTTTATGATACTGATTAGTATTATACTAAATTTCACATATGTATATGCTGATGATTTAGGTTTAGGAGACTTAGATGCATATAAAGGAATAGGATCTACTTCTGGAACATTTTTAAATAAAACTTCTAACATTTTATATGTTGTACAAGTTGTTGGAACTATTGCAGCTGTTATAGTATTAATGGTAATAGGAATAAAATATTTAGCAGGAAGTGTAGAAGAAAGATCAGAATATAAGAAAAATATGTGGCCATATTTACTTGGAGCATTTATATTGTTTGCAGGAGTGCCATTAATTAGAATGATATATACAGTTGCTAGGTCATTATTTGGAGTACCAGGGTTATAAGATGACGATTTTTAAAAATAAAAACGATAATATAGAGAAATGTTAAATACATTTAAAAAATGTGAAGGGAATGTGAATTTTTATGAATAGCAAAAAAGTAAAAATACTGAAATTTATACTAGTAATATTTTTGGCAACTATTTTAGTATATGGATTTGTTATAAATGTTAATGCATTATCACCTGGAGAATATGAAGATACTAAAACTACTGTAAATACAGGAGAAATAGAATCGATAGGACAAAGGATATTTAGATTAGTTATTGTTACAGGAATATTTGTCTCAGTTATAGCTTTAGCTATAATGGGGATAAAATATATGATAGGAAGTGCAGAAGAAAAGTCAGAGTATAAAAAGACAATGTTGCCATATGTAATAGGTGCATTTTTCTTATTTGCTGCTTCAGCAATTGCACAGGTATTATATAATGTATTTTCAAGTTTTACAGGGGTATAGTAAAAAAATGTTGCAAAATGTAAAAATATATGCTAAAATGTATTTATAAGAGTGTTTTTAATATTAAATTATATAAAAGATATAAAAGGAGGAGAAAAAATGAACAAGAAAAAAATGGAAAAAGTGCTTAGTATAATAATGATAGCAATAGTAATAATTTTTAATGTATTAACAATAGTAAATGCTGTTGATACAGGTAGTAAGTTTGAACCTAGTGGTGTGACTGGAGAAGGTTCTACAATGGATACAGGTTCAGTTCAAAATTTAGGTCAAAGTATATTTGCTGTAGTTAGAGTTGCTGGTATATTAATATCTGTTATAATTTTAGTTGTACTAGGTATAAAGTATATGATGGGAAGTGCAGAAGAAAAATCAGAATACAAAAAGACTTTATTACCATATGCAATTGGTGCATTCTTAATATTTGCTGCTGCAAATATTTCACAAATTCTATACAATGCATTCGTGGACTTTTCAGCAACTGGAAGCTAGAATATTACATAAATGTTACAATTATATTAAATTTAAAAAAATTACGCAAAAATGTTACAATTTTTGCGTTTTTTTGATATAATAAAAGAGGATACAAATGTAAAAAATAAGGAGGCAATTTATGAATAGTTATAATATACCAAGAAATGTAAAAGGAGAAGGTAGAATATTATATATATTTTCTACAAAAGCACTTATATATACTTTTGTAGGAATACTAATAGGAAGTATATTTTACTTTATATTTAATTTAATGGGAATGAGTACACTAGGAGTAATATTTATTATTTTATTTGGTGCAATTGGGTTTGTTATAGCAACATTCAGAGTGCCTGATACATCAGCATTTAAAATAACTAGGAAAACAGGTGGAGAAAAGATAGATGATGTTATTATAAGATATGTAAAATTTAAATTACAAAAAGGCAAAATATATGTATATGATCAAGATAAAAAACAAGAAAAAATAGAAACAAAAGAAGAAGGAGGAAACTAATATGGGAACAGAAGGAATAAGCCAAATCTTAGTAATGGCATTAGCTATTATGTTACCAATACTTTTAATATTCGTAATTATATTAGTAACATTATGGTTAAAAAATAAAAAAGTGGAGACAAATATAGAAAAAGGAAAAGAAGTAATAGAAGATAAAAAAGAAGAAAAAAAGAAAACAAAAATAAAGGCAGAAACAAAATTGACACCAACATATAATAAACAATCAATATTTGATTTTATGGAATTTGATGGTGTAGAAGACAATATGATAATACAAAAAAATGGAAGAAGATATGTTATGGCTATTGAATGTCAAGGTGTAAACTATGATTTGATGTCACAAGTAGAAAAGGTTGGTGTAGAAGAGGGATTTCAACAATTTCTAAATACATTAAGACATCCAATACAAATATATATACAAACAAGAACAATAAATTTAGAAAAAAGCATTTTACAGTATAGAAATAGGGTAAGAGATATAGAATCAGATTATAATAGAAAAGTATATGAATATAACAGAATGATACAAAGTGGTACATATACAAGAGAACAACTTAATAAAGCATATTATGAGGTTACTAAAAGAAGAAATTTATATGAATATACAAAAGATATTGTAGATAATACAGAAAAAATGAGCTTAAATAGAAATATTTTAAGTAAAAAGTATTATATAATTATATCATATATGCCTCAAGAAGGTTCAGTTGATACATATAATAAAGATGAGTTAAGAAATATAGCATTTTCTGAGTTATATACAAAGGCACAAGCATTAATAAGAGCAATTGCAGCATGTTCAGTTTCAGGTAAAATATTAAATTCGAGTGAATTAATTGAATTATTGTATGTTGCATATAATAGAGATGATTCAGAAGTATTTGGATTAGATAAGGCTGTACAGGCAGAATATTATGATTTATATTCAACAGCACCTGATGTATTTGAAAAGAAAATAAAAATACTAGATGAAAAAATAAGAGAAGAAGCAGTAGATTTAGCAAATAAATCTATAGAAAAAGTAAAAAATAAATCTAGAATGCAAGAAATAGCTGATAAGAAACAAAAAGAAATGGACAACCTTATTAGTGAATTTGCAAAAATATTATTACAAGAAAATAAAGCAACTGTAGGAGTTGATGTAGCAAATAAGGCAATAGAAGAAATCAAAGAAGAAGATAAGAAAAGAAAAGAAAAAACAGAAGAAGGAGGAATAGATAATGAGAAAGGCAAAAAAACAACAAGTAGAACTAGAAAAAAAGCAAACTAGTCAAGAAAATGTTGAGATATTAAAAAGAAAAACAATAAAAGAGTTAATTGCACCAGCTGGAATTGATGCATCTCATATAGATCATTTAGAAATTGTATCTAATGTTACTAAATATGCAAGAAGTTTTTTCATATCTACGCTTCCACGTATGTGTACATTTCCAGAATTATTTAGAGATTTATATTTTTTCGGAGATATAAATACATCTATATATATTACTCCTATAGCAGAATCAAGATCACAAAATGAATTAAATAGAGTAATAAATGAATTAGAGACAGAAAGGTTAGTTGCAGCAGATAGAGGAAATATAAATAGGGAAAGTACATTAACACAAAAGAAATATGAAGCAGAACAATTAAGAGATGAAATAGCAGCGGGTTTCAATAAAATGTATGAGGCTTCTGTTGTAGCAACACTATTTACATATAATTTAGATGATATAGAAAGACTTACAAAATTATTAGCTACAGAAATGTCAAAAACACTTGTATCTATAAAAAGTGCATGGGGATTACAAGAAGAAGCATTTAAATCAAATTTACCATTAATGACAGACACCTTAAAAAAGACACACTCATTTGATAGTCGTTCAATGGGTACAGTATTCCCATTTACAACATCTGAGGTAGGACATCCAACAGGTATACCCCTAGGATTTAACAGACAAACAGGTACACCAATTTTATTTGACAATTTCTCTCCAACATTGTCAAATTACAATATGGTTATATTTGCAAAATCTGGTGCTGGTAAATCAGTTACTATGAAAACATTAATATCAAGATCATCAGCACTTATGGGGATAGAGAGTTTAGCACTAGATGCAGAAGGTGAGTATACAATAGTTGCAGAGAGTTTGGGAGGAATTAATGTTGTAGTTAGTCCAAATTCAAATACAGTTATTAATTTATTTGATATAGAACCTGAAAGAGTAAAAGATGAAATAACAGGAAGAGAAAAAATAGTACTAAATGTTGAAAATAAAGTAGAAGATGTTACACAAGCATTACTTACAATGGCTAGGGGGAGCACAAGAAGCACAGAAGTAAATGAACTTACAAAACAGGTTATAGCAGAATCTGTAGCAGAAGAATATGAAATACTAGGAATTACAAGTGACCCTAATAGTTTATATAAAGAAGGATCTAAATTACAAAGAGGAGATAAATTATATAGTGACAAAAAAGATATGCCAACTATTGGTTCATGGTATAAAAGAATTCAAAGAAAAGCAGAAATGAATGATAATGAAGATTACAGATTCCATTATAGTTATTTATTAAAAGTTATGAAACAATATATAAGAGAATATAATGGGCAAATGGCATATTTTGATGGACAATCAACATTTGAGTTATTAGATGGAGCGCCATTTATAAATTTGGATATATCTCAACTAGAGGAAAGATTTGCAAGACCTTTGGCTCAACAAATATTACTTTCTTGGATATGGGAAAAATATGTTAAGAAAAATAGTGAAGATAGAACAAAAGCTAAACAAAAAAGAGTATTAGTTGATGAAGCATGGATGTTACTTCCATATCCTGAAGCCGTAGACTTTTTAAATAAGATGGCTAGACGTGCAAGAAAAAGAAATGTATCTTTAGCAATTATATCACAAAGATTCCAAGACTTTTACGAAAAACCTGAAGCTCAAGCAGTACTTACTTCATCTGATACTAAATTATTTCTAGCACAAGATAAATCAGAAATACAATATGTAAAAGAAGTATTTAAACTAAGTGAAGGTGAGGCAGGATTTTTAGTAAATTGTTTAAGAGGAGAGGGATTATTAAAAGTTGGAGGAGATACAGCAATACTTCAAATAACCCCAACAGCTAAAGAATTTGAATTTATAGAAACAAACTTAAACAAAATGGTACAAATGAGAAAAATGAAAGCATAAAGATAAGGGGAAGGAGAAAAATAATGAGAATTTTTACAAGTAAAAATGTAGTACAAAAGATTGTAATATTATTATTAGTAGTTCTACTCTTTAACTTCCTTGTGCCAGTTAAGGTATTTGCAGATGACGATGATGATGTACCAGGAGGAAGTTTGTTAAGAACTTTAATGCATTTGTTTCAAGGACTGGGAGACATTATAAATGGAGCATTTAACCATTTTATGTTAGGTACTACGCAAATGTTAGGGTCAGCTATGTTGGATTATAATGATCCTGACTATAAGGTAAATATAGAAGAACCAGGTTCTGCACTTTATTGGGATGGAACAGCTCCACAGGATGGGGGAGCGGTAAAAGAAATTGAAGAAGGATATTTGTTTGAAGGAAGTGGATGGCTATTTGGAGACACTGTTCAAGTTCCAAATATATTGTATTGTCCAGAAAATATATTTGCAAACAAAATTGCTGTTTTAGACATAAATTTTCTAAATCCAAACAAATATGAAGCTGTTGAATATGAAGAAGATGGAAAAACTGTAACACCTGATGCAGAGGATGCGGCACAATCACTTACAGTAAGGGGAGAAGATAAAGAGAATACATTAAGATACATAATTTCAAGTTGGTATAAAGCTTTTAGAAACATTGCTGTAGTTGGACTTTTAATAGTTTTAGTGTATATTGGTATTAGGACTTTAATAAGTTCAACATCATCTGATAAGGCAAAATATAAAGAAAGTCTACAAGATTGGTTAGTTGCATTATGTTTAATATTTTTTATTCATTATATTATGGCTGGAATTTTAATGATTACAGAAAAATTTACAGAACTTGTTGATAAATCAGTTGATACTAATGTATATGTAGATGCGAGTAAAGCAGAAGAAAATGATATGCTGATTAATGATGGATTAGATGAACTTAAGTTTAAAACAACAATAACAGGTTATGTCAGATTTATGGCACAATCAAATGATGTAGGAGATTGTACAGCATTTACAATTATGTATGTTGCATTAGTAATATTTACAATAATGTTTACAATTACATATATAAAAAGGTTTTTATATATAGCATTTTTTACGATGATTGCACCACTTGTAGCATTATCATATCCATTAGATAAACTTAGAGATGGTAAGGCACAGGCATTTGATATTTGGTTTAAAGAATATACAATGAATGTTATAATACAACCAGTACATTTATTGTTGTTTTCAATCTTTATAGGTAGTGCTATGAATTTAGCAGTAAATAATCCAATGTATGCAATTGTTGCAATGGGATTTTTATTACCAGCGGAAAAATTTATAAAGAAGTTATTTGGATTAGACAGAGCAGAAACTGCAAAAGGATTAGGAGAGATTGCAGGTGGAGCTTTAGCTATGCAAGGATTTGGTAAATTAGTTGGACAGTTCACAGGTGGAAATAAAAGTAAAGGAAATACATCTAATAAGACAGCAGAAACAAATGCTTTAAATAAACCTAGGGGAGCTAATCCTGAATTTGAAAGTAGAACTTATGGTCAAGCATTTGGTACAAATCAAACAAGACAAGTAGGTGATGGCACAAACCAAAATGGTAATACAGAAAATGGTAATACTAGAAATAGTAATACTGGAAATGGTAATGGTAATAATAATGAGTTGAGATATGGTCAGAGAATTGAAAGAAGTAGAAGAGAAGGACAAAGTGGAATTCAAGGAGAAATAATTACAAATAATTCACAAGAACCACTTCAAAATAATAGTGGAGATATTCCTATACTAGATGCTGGATCATATCGAGGAGAATCAAATTATGAAACAGGACAGTATAGTATGGATTATACTAGACTTGCTATGTCACCTGATGAAATACCTAATCCTAATGAATTAGGTAGTAGTCAATCATCATCTAGTAGAACAAATGTTACTGAAAATAGTGATAATAATGATAATTATATTAATAACTCATCATTAGATACATCAGTTTTAGATGCTAATTTAAATACAGAAAGAAGTATAGACACAGAAGGAAATTCAGGTACAGAATCAGGCTCAGAAGGAAGTTTAACTGATACAGGAACATCTAGTGATTATAGAAATAGACATGCATTGAATCTTTCAGCAGGTAGAAATCTATCTAGAATGGATAGATTCAAAGCATGGGGAGCTCCTAGAGTAAGAGGAATACAAAGCGCTGCAAGTAATAGGGCAGCAAAAATAACAGGGGCAATGACAAAACCATTCACAAAAGAAAATAGAGGTAATACATTTAAAGCGGTTGCAAAAGGAGCAGGAAGACTAGCAGGAGCAGCAGTTGTAGGTACAGCAGCTTCTACAGTTGGAATTGCAGCAGGTGTAGCAAGTGGAGATGCAGGAAAAGCATTTTCATATGGGGCAGCAGCATTTGGACAAGGAGCACATTTAGGAGGAATGGTTGGAGCTAAGACAGGAGATGCTGTATCAAGCGCTATTGTAGAAGATAAAGGTGTATATGAAACTCAAGTAAAAGATAAAGACACAAGAAAAAGAGAAACACAAGAAAAATATGATAATGCATGGAGAAAAAATGCTAGTAATATTCAATATTTAAGAGAACAAGGATATACAGATAAAGAAGCTAGAGAACGTTTAAATAGTGGTGTTTATGATAAATTTTTAAATGCTGGTGTAACAGATATTAAGATAGCAGAAAGAGCAATGAAACGTGCCAATGCAAACAATTTAAGTGAAGAACATATGGTAAAAGTTGCACAAATGGCACAAAATTCAAAAGAAGATTTTGGAACTCAAAAGAGAAATGCTATTAGAGATGATATGGTAAAACAAGGAATTCAAGAGAATATGGCGAATTCAGTTGTAAAAGACATGCAATATGTTTTAGATGTGGAAGACTAGGAGGAATAGTTTATGAATATATTTAGATGGTATAATCAAAATAGAGGAAAATTTTGGGCTACAATTCTTGTAATAGCATTTTTGTTACTTATTGTTTATACACTAAATTATTTGTATAAAGAGCAAGATCAAGAAAAAAATAATAATAGTGCTAAAAATACTTCAAATACTGTTAATAATACTCGAGAAAATGTATATAAAAATCCTAATCACAAACAAAATCAATCTATGGTATCAGGGGGAACCGTGCCAGAAAGATATGAAGATATATTTTCTGATTTATTAAATAATTTCTTCACATATTGCAAAAATCATGAGCCTGAAAAGGCTTATGATTTGCTGTCTACGGATTGCAAAGAGATATTATATCCTAATGTACAGATATTTATAGACCAATATTATAAAAATAAATTTTCTAATGATAAATTATATTCATTTCAATCATGGACATCTAAAGAAATGTTTATATATCAGGTAAGGATATATAATAATATGCTAGCAACAGGCCAGGGAAGTGATCAGCAGTATATACAAGATTATGTGAGTATAGTAAATGATAATGGAGAGTATAAATTAAATGTAGATGGATTTCTTAGAACTTTTGCAAGAGGTAAAGAACAGACCAAAAATGGAATTACTATAAAAATAGATTCTTCAGAAATATATATGGATTACGAAATTTTAAATATATTTGTAACAAATAATACTAAAGATACGATATTATTAGATAGTAAAACAGAGACAGATTCTGTTTATGCACAAGATAAAAAAGATATTAAATTTGAAGCAATGTTATATGAGAACAAAGATGAGGATTTAGAAATAGAACCATGGAGTGAAAAACAATTAAAGATAAAATTTAGTAATTCGTATAGAGAAGGAAATAATATGAAATCAATAACTTTTTCAGATGTTTATGCAAATTCAGAAAATGTAGAATATAGAGAAAATAATATAGAATTTACAATTGTGCTATAATAGTTGCAGTAAAAGAGGTGATAAAATGGCAAATTTATTTGGCAGGATGCTTCCAAAAGATAAGAATAAAAAAAATAAAGTTTCAGGAACTGCAAAAACATTTTTAAAAATGATGATACCACATACAGTTGCAGGTGGAATTATATTAGGTACAGTTTTACTTGTTATAATAAGTATTTTTGTATATATAAGTGAATATGACTCAGATAAAAACTATAGTAAAAATAATCCAAAGCTATTATATGAACAATTAGGATCAGATGATTTAAATGAACTTATATGTATTGCAGGAAATGAAGAAGACGGATATTATTTAGCATTTAAAGATGGATATGAGGAAAGATTAAAAGAAATTGTAAAAAAATATGATTCAAGTGGTAATTATTTCAGTATAGATATTGATCTTTTATCTGATATGATCAAAGCAGAATTGTATACACAGTATCCTGATTTAGGTGGAAAAATAGGAAAAGAGGCAGATGTAAAACTAGAAGAGCCTTCTCAAGAAGAGGAAGAAGAAAATGAGGAAGAAGAGGAACAAGAAGAGAAGACAGAAAATATAATGGACATACCAGAAATGTTTCAAAATGATGGTGTAAATGTTACATTTCCAGCACATACTTATGCTTCATTTCCTGGAACAGGTTGTGGACCAGCATGTATAGCAATGATTATGACATATTTAACAGGTGAAGAAGTAACATTCCAAGATGTTGCAACATGGTGTGACAATCCTGCATATGCTGGTAAATATTTTAATGGAAGTGGTTCAAATGGTCCAATATTCGAGGCTTCAGCAGAACATTGGGATGTAGGAGAAGTAACATATACAGACGATCCTGATAAAGTTGTACAGTCACTTCTAGATGGAAAACCGGTTGTATCTTTACAGACAGGAGGAATTTTTGCAAATGTTCAACATTATATTGTTTTAAGAGGTGTTGATGAAAATGGTAGAATATATGTAAACAATCCAAATAGAGATACCGCACAAGACGAAAATTATGATATGGCTTCACAAATTGATGCAACAAGTTCAGGTTACTGGATTTATGAAAATGGAACACCTTCTTCAAAATCATCTGTTCCAAAACTTATTTTAGCAAATGATACAGGAGAAGGACAAGATGGTTTCCAAGGAGCAGTTAGAATTAGGAGAGTAATGCCAAACAAAGGAATTGGAGAAGTAAAAAATGTAGGTTCAGGAGAATCTTCAACTGTTATAGAAAGTTTAGGAACAAAAGAAAAAATACCTGATGACATAAAAGAGGAATTAGGAAAACTTAAAGGTACATCATATGATGCATTATCATATTTAACAATACCATATTATAATTTTGATGGAACTGTTTCAAAGGGAAATATGATAGTAAATATAAAACTTGCAGATGAGGTATTACTTATTTTCCAAGAATTGTATAATATAAAGTATCCAATTGAGGGCATGAGCATAAATGCAAATTATGAAGAATCAATAAAAGCAAATAATACAGCAGGATTTTATAATAATGATTCATTAGTAGATGCAAATGCAGAAGAAGATCAAAAATTACATATAACAGGACAAGCTATAGATATAAATCCTCAAATTAATCCTAATATTATAAGTGATCATGAGTATTTACCTGATAATTCGGAAAAGTATGTAACAGAAAGAAAAGAGCAAGAGGGATGGCAAGATATAGAGAAAGAGGCATGTATAACAAATGATTCTAGAATTGTTAGTATTTTTGAAAAATATGGTTGGGAATGGAAAGCAAATGGAAGTTATTCAGGTGATACAGGACATTTTGAAAAAAAAGATTTAAATAATGTTCAAACAATAACAGGCTCAATAACTGATCATAATCCTGATGATGAAGAAACAGATGAAAGTGAAGATACAGAAAATACTACAAACAATAATACCAATAGTGATTCAGGAAATAATACTACAGATACTGAGTCTGAGGACACAGAAAATGAACAAAAAAGACAAGAAGTTAAAGATTATATTGAAGATTATGCATCTATGAGAGGTAAATGGAGTGTATATGCAAAAGCATTAAATTCAGGTGTAGACATAGTAGACTATGATAAAGATGCAAAAATGCAATCAGCCAGTGTAATAAAATTATTTGTAATGGCAGCAGTATATGATCAGAGACAAGAAGGTAACAGTAATGCACAAAATATAAGTGATTCAACAATTAGTAGTATGATAACAGTAAGTGACAATGATGCTACAAACTCAATTATAACACAATTAGGTGGTGGAAGTGAATCTGCAGGTTTACAGGTAATTAATCAATATATAAGAGAACATGGATATACAAATACGGAAATTAACAGATTAATGTTACGAGATACTTCAAATGGAGATAACTATACATCTGCAGTAGATGCAGCAAAGATATTAGAAGAGATATATAATGGAACATGTGTTAGCCAAGCAGCTTCTGATGCAATGTTAGGATTTTTAAAAAATCAGCAACGTAAAAGTAAAATTCCAGCAGGTGTTCCAGGTAATGTAGAAACAGCAAATAAAACAGGTGAGCTAGACACTGTA
Source organism: uncultured Clostridia bacterium (assembly GCA_944388755.1). Lineage (GTDB taxonomy): Bacteria > Bacillota > Clostridia > TANB77 > CAG-508 > CAG-269. The sequence goes on from CALXJY010000002.1 coordinate 26,051, forward strand.
CAAAATGATGCTGCAATCGTATTTAAAAATGGTGCACCATATGTATTAGTTGTAATGTGTTCTAATGTAACAGATACAAACCAAGTTATAAATGATATTGTTGAAATATCAAAAAAGGTTTATGGAGTAGATTCTGAAACTATTACATCTGATGAAGATGTTAAAACAACAATTAACTCAAAAGTAATTGATCTAAAATACATACCTGAAGAAAAATTTGATGAAATGATAGAAAATGATGACCAATCAGTACTTGAGTATTATACACTAGATGGAAATTGGAAACTAATAACTGCAAAATGGAGTTATACTACAACAGATGGGATAAAACTTTCAAAGAATTCAGCAGTTAACTATATAACAACACTACAAAAATATACAACACCATTTGAATATATGCTAGATTATTATATTGATATGACAGATGATGACTGGATTAATGATTTTATAGATGTTGCAATGAAAAGCGAATTTATAATAGCGGTACAAGATAATGTTACAACAAGAGAAGACAATGTTACAACAACATTAGAGTATATGGATGGATTTGTAGCATCTTCTAATTCTGGTATAGAAGTAACAGAGACAGTGTCTGATACTATAGAACTAACATATGGAGATACATGGTTTGTTAAATTTTCTAAGAAAGATAGCTATGAAGCTGCTGCATTACAATCTACAACAGTTGCAACGGATTCAGGAGCAAATGTTACAGGTGATAAAGGTGCTTTAGTTGGCAATTATAGTACAACCTCATATTGTTATACATGTAATGATGTTGGTGGTAATTTTGGAACGAATATAGGTAATCATGATAATGTATTAATACCTAACTTCAGTATAGCAGTTCATTCATATGACCCAAACTTAAAGACTGGTGATTATGTATGGATAGAAGGAAATATATATAGAGTTGATGACTTCGGTACAGGTAAGGCTGGAAATTGGCTTGATGTATATGTAGAACCCCAGTCAGATATAAGAGGACCATGTTGTGGTAATTCTGAATGGGCAGAAAGATATAATGTACCTGTATATAGAGCAACAAATATTAGAGAGAAAACGGCAGCAGATACTGAAGCAACAACAACTAAAGATGGAACAAAATTAATTAATACTGTGGCAGACTTAAAAGGAAAGGTAACAGATACAAAATCAGTTACAACTACTTGGCAGGCAGGACCAGTAAGAGAAGTGCGAAGAGAAGAAGGAACATATTATATTGGTTCAATATTTACAATAGTTACAAATACACGTAATATTGCTTATAAATATGTTACAGGAGATTATGAAATCAGTGGAAACGAAGAAAAATTTATTAAATTATTCGAAGATAATCCAGGTTCTGAACAATTATTAAAACCTGAATGGTTATTAGAAAATATCGAAGCAGGAGATAGAACAGCACAATTTTTAGATTTGACAAAATATTTGCTATATAAACTTACTGGATATGATTATGGAGTTAAAACTTTTGATTTTGAAAGCAAATATTCACCAGATGATTTTAAAAACGCAACAAAAAATGGAAGAATTTCATATGCGTCTTTGAATATTACAGATGAAGATAGGGAGATTTTATATAAAATAACTAGTGCTGAAAGAGGAGGGGGAACTCAGGAACAGCAAGAATATGTTGTAAGTGTTATTTTGAACCGAGTGTTATGTTCAGGATTCCCTAATACAGTACGAGAAGTTGTATTTGCTCCAAGTCAATTTGAACCAGTTTCAAATGGTGCATTTGATGCGGCTGTACCATCTGATGTAACGATAGCAGCAGTAGATAATGTTATAGAAAACGGAGGAACAGCTAAAACAGCGGTATATTTTATGACTCCTGCGGCATCACTAACTCAAGATTGGTTAAAAAATTGTATATTTTTATTTAATGATGAAGATGATAGTTTAAAAGACACAAATACTAGTGGAACACATAATTTTTATACAAATGTACAAGCTCAAGAAGAATTGCAACAGTATATGATGAGTGGGGCTGGAGATATATTAGAAGCATGTGAAAACATTATGAATATGTTTCTTGAGAGAAATGCACATTATTCTTTAAACTTTAATGATTCAATTGGATTAAGAGATGGTGATATTGAAACAGTTTATAATAGTGATACTAGGCTTTGTTGTGCAACATATACATCATTAGTTTTATATGAGGCTGGACTTTTGACTGCAGATCAAATTAATGCATATAATTATAACTGGACAGGTGAAGATAATGGTGTACCGGCTATGCTTTTAGCAGCTGGATGGACAGAAGTAGATAAGTCAGATTTACAACCAGGAGATATATTAAATAAGGATGGAATCCATGTTGTTGTGTATGCAGGAGAGGGAACGATATATGATCAAACATCTTGTGTAGTAAGTAGTGATGGTGAAAGTCCATTAGGAGGACCTATATCAGCAGGAACATATAGTTATTATGTGAATGATCCAGGTTATAAAGTTTATAGAGCACCTTAAAATTTGTAAAGGAGAATTATTCATGAGTAATATAAAGAAAATAACAATTATAATAATTTGTTTAGTAATTCTAATTGTAGCAATAGTATGTGCTTTGTTGTATATAAATAAGAGTAATGGAGATATGACTGTTTATAATGATGGAGATACAAAAGTGGATAATAGAGTTACTGGTGGTTTAGAACAGCCTGAAACTGATGATATACAAAGATCTGAATATAATATAGTAAGTAATGCTATTACAGCATATATACAGAGACTTAATTTAGAAAATATGGCTTATTACGGAATAGATAGTAATGGTAACCGTATAAGTTCTATATCAGATGAAGAGAAGAGACAAATTTTAATTGACCTGTTAAGTGAAAATTATATTAGTAACAATAATATTACAGTAGAGACAATTGATGAAAGTATAGATTTTACAGATCAATCACTACTATATATACCATTGCAAATGAAAAGCTTAAGAAAAGGTGATATTGAAAGTTATGGAGTATATGGATTAAATATAACATATGATTACCAACTCATTTCTGAAAATTGTTTAATTGTTTATATTGATAAAGAAAATCAAACATTTTCTATAGAACCTACAGATAAAGAATACGATGAGCTAGAGGCAACATCAAATATAACATCAATACAGAAAAATAGTTATAATAAATATACTATTGGAAGAATTTCACAAGAAAATACGGCAAGAGATTATTTTAATGTTTATATAAGGTTAGCATTAACGAAGCCAGAAGAAGTATATAATAGGATGAGCAAAGAATACAGAGAAAAAAGATTTGGTACAATAGATGATTATAAAAATTATGTACAAAAAAACAGTGATGAAATGAAAGAGATTGAATTTAGTCAATATCTAATTAATAGATTAACTGAATATACAGAATATGTTGCTAAAGATCAATATGGAAATCTATATATATTTAAAGAAAAGAAACTATTAGATTTTGAAATTGCATTAGATGATTATACATTACGTGACAGTGACCAAGAATATATACAAAGTTATCAAAAATTATCTGATAGAAATAAGGTTGCTAATAATGCAAATATATGGGTAAAGATGTTAAACAATAGAGACTACAAATCAGCATTTGAATTACTTGATGAAACATTTAGAACAACATATTTCCAAAATAATGTAGATGTATTTGAGCAAATCATGAGAGAAAAATATCCTGGACATTATAAGATAGAATTTACAGATTATTCAGAAGAAACAGGAATACCAATAATAACATTCATAATGACTGATATTTCAGGAAAATCTTCAATACAAATAGAACAAAATGTATATATGCAATTAAAAGAAGGAACAGATTTTGTAATGTCATTTAATGTTAAATAAGAAATAATATAATAAAAATTAGTATCTTAAAATTACTAAGGATACTAATTTTTTTTACTTATCTTTATTAACTGTTATTAGTATATCATAAATTTTTTTATCTACTATATTTTATGCTTTATTTTAAGATTTTATCTCATATATTCCTAGATATTAAGTGTTAAGATGTTTTCTACAAATTGGAACAATCTAGGCTAAAATAACGTAATATATATGAGATAGGAGGAAAAAAATGAGGAACAGAAGAATGTATATGCCATTATTTTATAAACAAACAATACCAAATCAAATAAAAGTTTTAATGGAAGGAATATCAATGCAACATATTTCAGGTATTACATATAATGAACTAGTATATTTAACAATTACTCATTATGATTTTGATGGAAAAATAAAACAAGGACATATGATAGTAAATTATAAAGTAGCAGATGAGGTACTAAAAATATTTGAAGAATTATATAAAATTAAATATCCAATTGAAAAAATGGAATTAATAGATAATTATGCAGGAAAGAAAAAATTAGTAGGAGATAAACTAGATTATGCATCAATAGAAGCTAATAATACATCAGCATTTAATGATAGATTAAAAATAACAGATAGAGGAGTACAAAAAGAAATATCATTACATGCAATGCGGATTAGCAATAGATATAAATCCAAAAATTAATCCATATATCAGTTATAATAGAACATGTGAACATCAAAATGCACAAAAATATGTGAAAAATAGGGATAAACAAATTGGTTGGACACAGATTGAAAAAGATGCATGTATAACAGTTAATTCTGAAATTTATAAAATATTTAAAAAATATGGTTGGACTTGGTTAGGAAATGAGTATAATGTAGGTGATACACAACATTTCCAAAAAGAAAAAATAATTTAAAAATTTGATTTATATAAAATAAACGAACACAATTATATATGCAAAATTGGTGTAAAAACAAATTAGCGGAAAGCCTGGGAAAATATTTAGTAAAATATAGGGCTTTCCGATTTGCTAACTATTAGGAGAGTCATACTGACTTTTCTAATAGATAAAACATGTTTATAAAATAAGTATTACTTTGATTTATTAAAATAGAGTTTTTTCTCTTTGAGTTTTAGATTATGTAGTTATAATTTATATTTATACATTGGAATGTACACTGTTTTGACTAGTTGTATTTTCTTTGTCAATAGCTTTTTTCTCTAATTCTTTTTGTTTCAAATTATCTTTAGCTACAGTCATAAGAAGTTTAATACGATTTGTTTGATTAGATTCACTAGCTCCTGGGTCATAATCAACAGGAGAGATATTTGCTTCAGGATATTTTTCCCTGATAGTTTTAATTACACCTTTACCAACAACATGGTTTGGTAAACATGCAAATGGTTGAACACAGACAATATTTGGAATATCATTTTCAATATATTCAATCATTTCTGCAGTTAAAAACCAACCTTCACCTGTTTGATTTCCAATAGATAATACATCCTTTACTTTGTCTTCTAAATGCCAAATATCACAAGGCATTAAATAGTTTTTCTTTGAGCTTTGTAAAGCTAATTTAACATCTTTTTCTAATAAATCTATTAATTTAATAGCAATTTTACTAATTTTAGATGATGTTTTATTAGTATTTAATAATTTATTAAATGTAATTTTATGTGTTGCCATAAATTTAACAAATCCCATAAAATCAGGAAGAATAACTTCAGCACCTTCTTTTTCTAAAAGATCTGCAACAAAATTATTTCCAAAAGGATGATACTTAATTAGTACTTCACCAACAATACCAACCCTAGGCTTTTTAGTACTTGTATCTAACTCAATTTTCTCAAAATCATTAACAATGTCATAAATACTTTGCTTAAACTCTTTACTAGTAGAGTCTTGTACTAATTTTTTACACTTTTCCATCCAAGTATCAAAAAGTTTTTGTGTTTCACCTTTATTAATTTCATATGCTCTATTTTTAGTAAGCATTTTTTGCAATAAATCACCATAAACTACACACTTTATTAATTTTTCTAGTAAAGCTGGTGTAAGTTTAAAACCTGGCATTTTTTCCATACCAACAACATTAAATGATATTACAGGAACATTAGCAAAACCTGCATCTTTTAAAGCTTTACGTATAAAACCAATATAGTTAGTAGCTCTACATCCGCCTCCAGTTTGAGACATTATTAAAGCAGTTTTATTTACATCATATTCACCTGATTGTAAAGCTTCAATCATTTGACCAGTTGTCAAAATAGATGGATAACAAGCGTCATTATTAACATATTTTAAACCGGTTTCAACAGTATGGTTAGTACAATCTTTTAATAATTTAACATTATATCCACAAGAATTTACGCCTGCTTCTAATAATTCAAAGTGAATTGGTGCCATCTGAGGAATTAATATTGTATAATCTTTTTTCATTTCTTTAGTAAATATTTTTTTATTAATTTCGTAATCTCCGCTTGCTTTTTCTTCTTGTTTTTGTTTAATACGTTTATTCATACTAGCAAGAAGAGAACGAATACGAATTCTAACAGCCCCTAAATTATTTACTTCGTCAATTTTAATTAAAGTGTACATCTTATCATAACTAGATAATATTTCCTCAACTTGGTCAGTAGTTACAGCATCAACACCACAACCAAATGAATTTAATTGAACTAGTTCTAAATTATCATGTTTTCCAACAAAATCTGCAGCAGCATATAATCTTGCATGGAATACCCATTGGTCAACTACACGGATAGGTCTTTTAACTTCAGTTTTATCAGAAACGCTATCTTCTGTTAAGACACATAAACCAAGTGAAGTAATTAAAGTATCTATACCATGATTTATTTCAGGATCAACATGATATGGTCTACCTGCTAAAACGATTCCACGTAAATTATTTTTTTCTATGTATTCTACAGTTTCTTTACCTTTATTTCGTATATCATTTTTAAAATTCTGATATTCATTTTCTGCTTTTTCTACAGCATCTAAAAGTTCAGATTTTGTAAAATTATATTCTTTAAATTCAGGTAATTCTAAAATCTTTTTAGTTAAATTCTTTTTATCAAAAGGTAAAAATGGGTTTATAAATTTAACTTTATGATCTTTTAAACCTTCTACATTGTTTTTCAAAACTTCAGAATATGATATAACTATTGGGCAATTGTAGTGGTTATCAGCTTTTTCATACTCTTTTCTTGAATATGGCATACAAGGGTAAAATATAGTTGTAATTCCTTGTTCTAATAAACTTTCTATATGACCATGTGAAAGTTTGGCAGGATAACATACAGATTCAGAAGGCATAGATTCCATACCTTTTTCATATGTTTTACGTGTGCTTTTTTCTGAAAGGATTACACGGAAACCAAGGTTTGTAAGAAATGTAAACCAAAATGGATAATCCTCATACATATTTAAAACCCTAGGGATTCCAATTGTTCCTCTTTTAGCATCTTTTTCTTCTAAAGGCTTATAATCAAATAAACGCTTATATTTATATTGTACTAAATTTGGTAAATCTTTATTTCCAGTAACTACTCCAGCACCTTTTTCACAACGATTGCCAGAAACATGTATTGAACCATTACTAAATTTGTTAATAGTTAATTTACAATGATTTTCACAATTATTGCATCTAGTATGTGTTACTTTAATTTCTAATTTATCTAATTCATCTGCTTTTAAAATTGTAGAATGATATTCCATATCAAAATTTGCTTCATACTGTTCTTTTGCAAGTAAAGCCATTCCGTAAGCACCCATTAAACCTGCGATATCAGGTCTTATTACATTTTTACCTACTATTTTTTCAAAGGCTCTTAAAACAGCATCATTATAAAAAGTACCACCTTGTACTACTATATGGTCACCTAGTGTTGAAGTATCACGTACCTTCATAACTTTTTGTATAGCATTTTTTATAACTGAATAAGATAAACCACTAGAAATATCTCCAACTGTGTAACCTTCTTTTTGTGCTTGCTTAATTTTAGAGTTCATAAATACTGTACATCTTGAACCTAAATCAACAGGGCGTTTAGATTCAAGAGCCTCTTTTACAAATTCGCTAATTTCTAAATTTAGACTTTTGGCAAATGTTTCTATAAATGAACCACATCCTGAAGAACACGCTTCATTTAACATTATATTATCAATTGCTCCATTTTTCATTTTAATATATTTCATGTCTTGGCCACCAATATCTATAATTGCAGTAACATCAGGTTCAAAAGTTTTAGCAGCTGTATAATGTGCAATTGTTTCAATTTCATTTAAATCAACATTTAAAGCAGTTTGAATAAGTTTTTCTCCATAACCTGTAACACCACTAAACTTAAGAATTGCCTTTTCAGGAATTTTAGAATACAATGTTTTAAGCATATTCATAACACTTTTTAATGGATTACCTTCATTGCTTCCATATAAAGAATATAGTAGATTACCTTCTCTATCAATTAATGCAAGTTTAGTTGTTGTAGAACCTGCATCAATTCCTAGGAAGCAGTCACCTTTATATGTATTTAAGTCATTTCTGCCAATTTTTGCTTTTTCGTGTCTTTTTTTAAATTCTTCGAACTCTTTTTTACTCGCAAATAGAGGCTCAAGTGGTTTAGAAGTATTATCTTGAGAAATTTTTAAATTTTGGATTTTTTGTTCTAATTCTTCTTTAGTAATAGCTTTAGATTCTAAAGAATCAATAGCAGCACCTTTTGCAACTAATAAATGTGCTTCTTTTGGAACTATTACTTGATCAGGAGTTAGATGTAGTGTTTCTATAAAACGTTTTCTAAGTTCTGATAAATAGTTTAGAGGACCACCTAGAAAAGCTACATTACCTCTAATTGGTCTTCCACATGCCAATCCACTTATTGTTTGATTAACAACGGCTTGAAAGATTGAAGCTGCAATATCTTCTTTAGCAGCACCTTCATTAATTAATGGCTGAATATCAGTTTTAGCAAAAACACCACATCGAGATGCAATAGGATATATTGTTTGATATGTTTTTGCAAGTTCATTTAACCCAGCAGTATCTGTGTGAAGCAAAGATGCCATCTGATCTAGAAATGCTCCTGTACCACCTGCACATGTTCCATTCATACGTTGTTCAATAGATTGATCAAAATATATTATTTTTGCATCTTCTCCACCAAGCTCGATAACAACATCTGTTTCAGGTATATATTTTTCAACTACTCTTTTACAAGAAACAACTTCTTGAATAAAATTTACACCTAAAAATTTACTTGCAGACATTGCACCAGATCCTGTTAATGCAATTGTATATTTATTATTTGGAAATCTTTTTATTAAATCTTCTAGTACTGTACATACTGTATTTTTGGTATCTGAATAATGTCTTTTGTAGTCATTATATATTGTGTTTAGATTTTCATCCATAACAACTATTTTAACAGTTGTAGAACCAACATCTAAACCAACGTGTAATATATTTTCCATATTTATATCAGTCCTTTCAAGGTTGATTATACAACTTATATTTTATACGGAAATCTAGTTTTTGTCAAATGGAAAATTAAGGAATTTTCATACTTTTGCTTTTATATAAACCCGTTAAATTATTGCTTATGTGTATTGATTTTATCTATAAATCCAAACTTTGACGAACATGGATACACCACTGTGGACGTCAAATGAGATAAGGTATTTATCATCTTGTATTTTAGCAGGAATTAACATTTCTACTCAAAAATAATAGCCTTAAACTATTAATATATATAATATACTATATGAAGGTTAAATAGAAAAAAGATGCTGAAAGATACTAAAAGATACTATAAAATAATTAAATATAAATTATAGAAATTTTGTTATTTTTGTAACGAATTATATATTAATAAGGACATAAATAATAGAGGAGGTAAAAATGGAGGAAATATATAAAAAGTATTCTAGGCTGGTATATCATTATTTATATAAATTAACTAATAATAATGAGATTTCTGAAGAGCTAACACAAGAAACATTTTATGATGCTATAAAGGGTATTGATAAATTTAGAGAAGAATGTTCTCTTAGTGTTTGGCTTTGCCAAATTGCAAAAAATAAATGGAAGGATTACATTGTAAAGAAACGGGAAATATGAAACTATTTCTTATAATGATAATCTTGAACATATGATATCTGATGAAAATTTTGAGGAAAAAATAGCTTCTAGAGAAGAATTAATTGATTTTTATGCAAAAATACATAAGTTAGATATTAATACAAGGGAAGTTATTTATTTAAAGATTAATAGAGATTTCAGTTTTAAAGAGATAGGAAGAATACTAGGAAAAAATGAACAATGGGCTAGAATTACTTTTTATAGGGGAAAATTAAAGTTAAAGGAGTTTTTTAAAAATGAAAAATGAATGTGAAGTTATTAAGGATTTACTACCAGGATATATTGCGGGAATTCTAAGTAATGATACAGAAGAAGCGGTTAACGAGCATATTGATAATTGTGAAAATTGTAAAAAAATGTTAGATAGAATGAAATCAAGTTTACCAAATACTTCAAATGATTCTGATGAAAAAATTGAAATAGATTATTTAAAAAAACACAATAAAAAAATGAGAATTTTAAAAAAGCTTATATTATTTATTATATTATTTGTAGTGGTATTTTCTTTCGGAATTATAATTAAATATAATTACATTTCTAGCATCATGCAAAAAGTAAGTAATAATATAAAGGAAATAGAAAAACAAAATAATTATGTAGTTACTATTACAGAACATGGAATTGATTATGAACGCGAAAAAGATTACTCATATATAACAAAATATTACTATAAAGACGATAAATATAAAACAGAAAAACATTCAATAGCTAATTTTGACATAATAAATGGTAATACATACAATTATGGGGAAATTGATTCAAACAGTCAGATTACAATAGTAGATGATACAAAAACTGTATATAAGGAAAATAGAAATTATGTTTATATGAAAAAAGAATATTTACTAAGAGATTTAAAAAATGCTATTCAAATATTTGATACAAACTTTGGACTTGTTGGAAATCTATATATGAAAAGCAATTACCAAATAAGAAATGATAGATATAATGGAAAAGAGTGTTATGTTTTCAAGTCAGACTGTAGCGAGTATTATTTTGAATATTGGATTGAAAAAGATTCTATGATGTTAATTAGAACAGTACAGGATATTTATAATAGAATTTATACGGAAAATACTTATGAATTAACTAGAGATATAGTGAAAGATGAAGATGTATCTATTCCTGACTTAGATGGATATACAATTAAGGAAACTAATGAGAATACTAGTGATGAATGGTTAGAAATATATAATAATGTTTTTTAAATTTATTAGAGTTCAAAATGTAAGGAGGAAATGGCAAAATTGTATATGCCAAAATAATAAAAAATGATAAAAGTGCTAATAGTTGAAGATAATTTAAGGAATTAATAGTTCTAAACTGGACAAACAAAGCATAGCTTTTATTGAAAGGAGGAGATTACTTTGAAAAATAAAAAAAGTTTCACAATATTTGGAATTTTATTAATTATAATAATAGTAGGAGGATATTTTGGAATTAAATATGCTAAAGGCAAAAAAGAAAACCAAATACAGGAATATACTCCTGAGCAAGAAATAACAGATTCTCAAGCAAGGCAAACGATTGTAAGTTTGTATTTTTTAGACAGAGAAACAGGGGAACTTTATCCTGAAGCTAGATTAGTTGATATTAAAGAATTAATAAATTTACCATATGAGAAATTAATTAATTTATTAATTGAAGGACCTAAGAATGAAAAATTAAAAAAGTTAATACCTGATAATACAACAATTTTAAAAACATATACTCAAGGAGATTGTTTATATATAGATTTTTCTTCTGATATATTAGGGGTTGAAGAAGGACAGAAAGACAATATGATAAATAGTATAACTAAAACGATGACAGAACTTACAGAAATAAATAGTGTTAAAATTTTAGTTGATGGGCAGGAAGGTACTATTTAAAGAGCTTATATAAATTGATACATTTTAAAGCTTTTCCAAAATTATTTAAAAAATATTCTACTTCATTTAAAGACTGCATTGTATTTTTTTTATAATCTTGGAATTTTAATTTTTTTGGGTTATTATATTTTTTCTTCATAATAAAAACCATCCTTTTAAATAGTCACAGTTTACTCGTAAAATTTTATTTATCTTTGTTTGCCTTGATAAAACAGCAATTATAGTATATAATATGAATAAAATAAAATAATGTGAGGTTATTTATGAAAGTAGAGTTAGCAGAAAATGAAAGACTAGATGATTTAGGAATAAAAAACTTAAAAATAATTCAAAATAAAGAATTTTTTTGCTTTGGAATAGATAGTGTAATTTTAGCAAATTATGCTAAAAATATAAAACAAAAAGCTAATGTTTTAGATTTAGGAACAGGAACAGGGATAATACCAACAATATTATGTGGAAAAACAAATTTAAGTAAAGTTATAGGAGTAGAAATTCAAGAAGATGTATGTAAAATGGCAAATAAAAGTATACAATATAATAACTTACAAGAACGTTTTAAAATAATTTGTGATTCAATATTAAATTTAAATAATTATTTTAGAAAAAACACATTTGATGTTGTTATAACAAATCCACCATACAAGAAAAAAGATACAGGAATAGTAAACCCTACGGAATCAAAAACAATTGCTAGACATGAGATAACAGCAACTTTGGAAGATTTTATAAAAATTGCAAAAGATATGTTAAAAGATAAGGGAGAATTTTATATGGTACAAAGAACTGAAAGACTAGTTGATATTTGTTTTTATATGAGAAAATATAAAATAGAACCAAAAGAAATAAGATTTGTTTGCTCAAAACCTGGCCAAAGTTCAAAACTAGTATTGATAAAAGGAAAAAAAAATGAAAATGATTTTTTAAAAGTAATGCCAAATTTATATATATATAATGAAAATGGAGAGTATTCACGAGAAATAAAAGAAATGTATAATAATTAGAAAGAGGTTTATAAATGGAATATGGTAATTTATATATAGTTGCAACACCAATTGGTAATTTAGAAGATATAACATATAGGGCAATAAGAATATTACAAGAAGTAGATATTATTTCTGCTGAAGATACACGTCATACATTAAAATTACTAAATCATTATAATATTTCAAAACATTTAGTTAGTTATCATAGACATAATGAAGAAATAAAATCAGAAGAATTAATTAATTACCTAAAACAGGGAAAAAACATAGCAATTGTTTCAGATGCTGGAACACCTGGAATATGTGATCCAGGTCATATTATAATAAAAAAATGTATAGAACAAGATATAAAAATAATACCAGTACCGGGTGCTTGTGCTTTTGTAAATGCATTAATCTGTTCAGGGCTAGATACAGATACATTCTTATTTTTAGGTTTCTTACCACTAAATAAAAAAAATAGAAAGTATAAATTAGAACAGATACAAAATAGTACTCAAACAGTAATTTTATATGAAGCTCCACATAAATTACAAGTAACTTTAAAAGATTTAAAAGATGTAATAAAAGATAGAAAAGTGGTAATAGCTAGAGAACTTACCAAAATACATGAAGAATTTATTAGTGGTAATATAGATGAAATTATAGAAAAAGCGAAAAATTTAAAAGGAGAAATAATAATTTTAATAGAAAAAGAGGCTCAAAAAACAAAAGAAGAAAAACAAAAAGAATTTGAAAATTTTAGTTTAGAAGAACATTATTCATATTATGAAAAACAAGGATTCAATAAAAAAGAAATAATTAAAAAAATTGCAAAAGATAGAAATGTTACAAAAAATGATATTTATAAACATTTTATAAAATAACAAATTAAAGGAGAATACTAATGAATAGCAACTTAATAAAAAGTAAAATTAATTTATTTGATAAGATAATATGGAGAATTAAATATGCAGAATTAAGTTCTATGATTACAGCAAATTCACCTTTAAAAATTGGAATTCTAAAAAATAAAATAATTGCAGAACAATATAATAAAAGTAAGAGAGAAATAATGCAGGTTTTAAAGAGAATGAAGCAAGAAGAACCAAATAAACTTGATGAATCAGAAGAAATAATAACACAAACATTATATCAAGATTATATGAATGAAAAATTTCCTAATTCTGAACATGGACTTGATACTACTAATATTTCTGATGTGATAAATAATTTAGAATTTATGTTAGATATTAAAGAAATGGGAAAAACAGGTAATATTATTTATGAACACCTAGATATAAATGATTGTAAAAATAAATATATTAAACAAAAAATAAGTCCAATGCTAAAGTATAGTGAAACAATACTTAAAAAAGTGCCATTTGATATTTTAGAACATATAAGTTTTATCTCAGAAGAAGATTTCCATCAATTAAATATGGATGATGTAGCAGGTATTATAAATGCTGTAAAAAATGGTGTTGATAATTCGCAAGTAGGTAATTATTTAAAATTATGTAAAAATCAGAAATTTAAAAATTCTTTAATATATTTTAGAACATATGACTTTTTAAGGGCTAATATGGAATGCAGTGATTTTTTTGTAAAATATAGTGAAAAATATGGAGAGCTTCCTACAGAGGACTTAATTTATGAACTATTTGAAGATACAAAAAATTTAGATGCCAAAGAAATAATGTTAAACCTTGGAATGGATAAAAAAACATATGAAGAAATAAGAAGTAAATACTTTGATTATAAAATTCAGGTAAATTCAAATGAAGGACTTATAGATACAGTAAAAATTTTAATATCTCGCAAATATTTTAATGTAACAACTGAAGATATAGATGGTATAAAAGGTGGGGATAAATATTTTTCAGAAAGTACTCAAAAAATTATAAACTATATAAAAAAGATTCAAGATATTGGAGATATAAATACCTTAAATAGGCTAAATAGAGAGATCGGACAAATGAATCTAGAAATAGATACAGGAGAAGTATTTGATGAAATATATGAATTCTATGCAAAAGAAAAGATAGAAGGTTGTTTTGATCCTAATAAATTTATAGGAGAAAGACAGAGTGTTGAATATAATGGTAAAAAAGTTGAAATCTTGAAATTAAATGGAGAGGACTTTAGGGGAAATATACATGTTTTAGGACATAGAAACCCAGGTAATAAAAATTTAACTCGTACTGAAGTGAAAAATAAAATGAATGAAAATCCACTAACATTTGCTATGTTACAAGGTGGTTCTTCACAATTATCATTATCAGCAGAAAGAGATGATGCAATGGCTTTTTATGGATTAACCTCAGATGCAATTTTACTAGGATATTCAGACATAGAACCCCAAAATGTATTGTTATATAGCGAGAGTGATGGAGCAACTTCAATATGGCAAACTAATTATAATAAAGAAATACAAAATGTGAAAAGTAAGGTTAATTTTAATAATAAAACAAGATATGATGAAGTATTAGTTACGAGATATAAAGATCCTAATAAAATAAAACAATTTAGAAACGATAGTGAAGAGCGAATTCTGCCAAGTTATATATTGGTTTTTACAAAAGGTAAAAATAATGATAAACCAAGCATTAATTATCAAAATTTAAATGATCCAAATACAAAAAGGATGTTTGAATATGCAACTATATATAATATACCAATAGTAGAAATGGACACAGAAAAATATATGAAAAAATATGAATCAAAGTATACAGAAATGTTTGCAAAATTGAAAAGTGGAAGGGATAAATTTGAAATAGAAGATTATAAAGCATTAGCTAGGTATCGTAGGAGTATAGATTTTTATAAATCAGGTAATTATATAATGAGTGATCAAGAAATACTTTGGCAAATTGCTAATGATTTAGATATTAATCCTCAAAATAAAGATGCTATAAAGGGTATTATAAAGGAATTTGATAGAGAAGATAAAAAATGGGAAAATACATTAAAATATAGAAGTGATTTATCTGATGACAAATTAAAACAAGTAGAAGAAAAAATGAGATATTTTAGGGAAGTACTTGATATTAAGGAAGATAAAGTGATAGAACAAGATAATGAAGTTTGATTATGAATAAAACACATTGTATAAAATTTTGACTTATGTAAAATTGGTACACGAACACATTGCACACAAATTTATTACATAAATTTGGCGCAGAACAAATTAACGGAAAGCCAAAGAAGAAAGTTAAAGTTATTGCAAATTATAAGGCTTTCCGATTTGTTCTCTAATCATGTATTTAATTAATCTTTTATTCTTCTTTTAATCCAGCGATTTTTTCTGCACATTTTTTACATACTAGTTTATCTCTGTAATTTATAAGATTTTTTGTATTTCCGCAAAAAACACAATTAGGTTCAAATTTTTTTAATATAATTGAAGATCCTTCTATATATATTTCAATAGGATCTTTTTGAGATATATTAAATTTATTTCTAATTTCAATAGGTATAACAACTCTGCCAAGTTCGTCAACCTTTCTTATTATTCCAGTAGATTTCATTTTTGCCTCCTCAATGTTATATTTTGTAATCCCTTAACTTATAATAACATAAATAATTATTAAGGTCAAGAATAAAAACATTTATTATGAATATATTTTATTGAAAGAATGTAATTTACTTTTAATTTTAAAAAGCAATAATAATATAAATTATATGCTATAAGTGAATTGTAGTACTGTAGGTGATGTTATGTTAAATATGGTTTGGCCAATTTTTATTATTGTATCTTTTGTATATGCAATATTTATGGGAAATATAGATAATTTAAATAATTCGATTTTTAGTAGTACCCAAGAGGCAATAAATTTATCAATTACTTTACTAGGGACTATGTCTTTATGGAGTGGAATAATGAAAATTGCTTCTAAAACATCACTAATACAAAATTTTACAAAAATATTAAATCCTGTTATTAATATATTATTTCCCGAAATTAAAGAAGATATACAAATAAAAAATGCAATTTCAATGAATATAATTGCAAATATTTTAGGATTAGGAAATGCTGCAACTCCACTTGGTTTAAGGGCTATGAAGTTAATGCAAGAAAAAAATGTCGAAAAAAAGACTTTAACAAATTCTATGGCAACATTAATTGTATTAAATACTGCTTCTATACAAATTATTCCTACAACAGTTATTGCTATTAGAAGTTTACTTGAATCCGAAAATCCAACAAAAATAATTTTTCCTGTTTGGATTGCAACAATTTGTTCAGCAATTGCAGGTATATTAGCAACCAAATTTTTTATAAAAATTGGAAAGTAAAATTAAAAATATGGAGGAAATACATTGAATGCCATAAATTTTTTATCTAATTTAGCAATGCCATTAATTATTTTATTAATAGTAATATATGGGTTATTTCAAAAAATAAAGGTTTTTGATTTATTTTTGGATGGAGCTAAAGAAGGAATACAAATTTTAATTTCGATATTTCCAACTTTAATTGGATTATTTGTTGCAATTGGAGCTTTAAGAAGTTCTGGAATATTAGATTTTATAATAAATTTATTATCACCAATACTAAATATATTTAATTTTCCAACAGAAATTATGCCATTAGCACTAATTAGGCCTATTTCAGGAAGCGGATCAATAGCTGTTGCAACAGATATAATGAAAACATATGGTGTTGATAGCAATATTGGACTAATGTCAGCTATAATAATGGGGTCTACAGAAACTACAATATATACGATAGCCGTATATTCTTCAAGTGTTGGAATAAAAAATACGAGATTTGTTTTATATGCTTCTCTTTTAGCAGATCTAATAGGAATATTAGTTAGTGTGTTAGTTGTTTCAATATTTTTTTAGTTTTAATTTAATGATAAGAATGCCAAAGCTAGTGATAAAAAGCTATAAATATCAATGCTTTTGTCAATTTTTGTCGAAAAGTTTTTATTGACAAAAGAAATTTAGCATAGTATAATGGCTTTGGTTTAAGAAATTAAACATTGATTCATAATTTAAAAATAATATGTTTTTTAAAATAATTTTATTTATTTCTTTATTTTTTATTATAAAAAAAATAATAACTAAGATTTTATCAAAAAAATTACTAGATAAAATAGAAAATGAATTATAAATTTTAATATCTTATTAAAAATCCATGAATGTTAAAATTAAGTTATTAATCTTGTAGAGAATAATATATTATCTCTTTCTATTACCCCTCTAAAATAAATAATTAGAATGTAAATTTAAAATACGCATAGTCCCTTATATGCGAGATATGGTCTCCTTACATATTATTCTCTACAGTTAAATATATTATCTATGATAAGTTTCATTATTAGAAATTTTAAAACTTCTAAATAGTTGTTCCAACAGGAACACACGTATTAATTGATGTGGAAATGTCATTTTAGAAAAACAAATAGATTTTTTGCTAAGTGACAAGAGTTTTGTTGTTATCCCAAGTGAACCTCCAATAACAAATGTAATGGAACTAGTCATAAATGAGAGTGTATCTAATTCTTTAGAAAATTCTTCAGAAGATAATTCTTTTCCTTTTAAATCTAAACAAATTAGATAAGTATCTTTTGGAAGATGACTAATTATATTATTACACTCTTTTTCTTTTATATTATCAATTATAGACTGATTAATTTTGTCAGGTATTTTTTCATCAGGTAATTCAATTATATTTAATTTACAATACTTAGATAATCTTTTACTATATTCATTTATCGCATCTTTAAAAAATTTTTCTTTTATTTTTCCAATACAAATTATATTTATTGTAAGCATTATTTACTCCTTAAGGTTATTGAATTGCAACTTCTTTACTTATGGTGTCTCTACTTGCTATAGATAAAAGTAAAGAATTTTCATTATAGTTATTTGATATTAATTGTTCTACAACAGTTTTATAAGCAAGTTCAGGGAAATTGCTTTCTTTACTTAAATGACCAAGCATAACTTGTTTAAGACCAGATTTTAATAAACATGAGATTGTTTTACCAGCTGCCTCATTAGATAAGTGACCAGTAGGTCCAGCAATACGTGTTTTTAATAAATATGGATATCTAGAACACATTAATACTTTTGGGTCATAATTAGACTCAAGTAAAACAAATTTGCTTCCATCTAAATTTTTTAAAATTCCATTTGTCATATGTCCAATATCTGTTGCAATACTAATTTTTTTATCATCTTTAAAAATTGAGAATCCGCAAGGATTTACTGCATCATGTGGAATAGCAAATGGCTTTATCTGTAAATCATTTATCTCAAATTTTTCTTCTATAGTAAATAGATTTATATTTTTTTCTAAAATTTTATCTTTTTGTTTTGGCATTGCATCTAATGTTTTTTTATTAACATATACAGGTAAATCATATTTTTTAGCAAATGTGCCAAGACCTTGAACATGATCAGTATGTTCATGTGTAATTAATATTCCATTTAAAGTAGAAGGGGAAATATTTAAAAAATTTAGTGCGTTTTCTATTTTTTTACTGCTTACTCCTGCATCAATTAGTAAATTTGTATTTTCTGTTTTTACAAGTAGACTATTTCCACTGCTTCCACTAAATAAACTATAAAAATTTAGCATTATTATTACTTCCTTCTTTTGTTTGTAATTTATATATTAATAAGATACTCTTTCAATATTTGCTCCAATAGCTCGGAATTTTTCTTCTATGTTCTCATAGCCTCTATCAATGTGTTCTAAATTATATACTTCTGTAATTCCATTTGCAGCAGTTCCTGCTATAATTAAAGCTGCTCCGGCACGTAAATCAGAAGAATATACAGGTGCACCACTTAAATGATCGACTCCTTGAAAAATAGCTGTTTTTCCTTGAGCCATAATATCTGCACCCATTTTATTTAATTCTTGAGTATATTGAAAACGTGATTCCCAAATACTTTCATTAATTATACTTGTACCATCTGCTAAAGATAATACAACTCCCATTTGTGGTTGTAAATCTGTTGGAAAACCTGGGTAAGGTAATGTTTTAATATTTGCTTTTAATGGTCTTTTATTACAATATACACGTAAACTATCACCATAATCTTCAACTTGTCCACCAACTTCTAAAATTTTAGCTGTTATTGAGTCAAGATGTTTCGTAATGCAATTTTTTATTAATAAATCACCTTTTGTAGCTACTGCTGCAAGCATAAAGGTACCAGCTTCTATTTGATCAGGAACTACGGAATAAGTGCAATTTCCAGTTAATTTTTTTACACCATTAATTTTTATAATATCTGTACCAGCACCTCTAATATCTGCTCCCATTGTGTTTAAAAAGTTTGCAACATCAACAATATGTGGTTCTTTAGCAGCATTATCAATAGTTGTAGTACCTTCTGCCAAAACACTTGCAAGCATTACATTAATTGTAGCACCAACAGAAACTATATCCATGTATATAGAAGTCCCAACTAATTTATTTGCTTTTGCATGAATTGTACCATTTCCAACATTTACTTCAGCTCCTAATAGTTCAAAGCCTTTTATATGTTGGTCAATAGGTCTAGCACCTAATTTACAACCACCTGGCATACCTACTTCAATTTCTCCTATTCTACTTAGCATAGAGCCAATTATGTAATAAGAAGCTCTAAATTTGCTAGTTAGATCTAAAGGTGCTGTAGTTGTATTTATGTGTCTAGTATCTATAGTAACAGAATTCATAGAATTCCATTTTATTTTTGCTCCTAATTTTTCTAATATTTCACAAGAGATTTTAACATCACTTATATTTGGCAAATTTTCAATTGTGCAAATGCCGTCAATTAATAATGTTGCTGGTAATATGGCAACTGCTGCATTTTTTGCTCCATTTATATGTACTTCTCCTTTTAATGGAGTAGGACCTTTTATAACTAATTTCTCCAATTATATTCCTCCTTAGATGTTAAATGATTTCATCAAAAATAGAGTGTAATTAAAAACACTCTACTTAATAAAATATAACATAAACATAGTGGAATTGCAATAGAAATATTAATTTTTTGCTGTTATAAAATTATTATTTCCAAAGAATTCTAGTATTTTAAATTTAAAAGAAATACTTTTATTTGAATCATTCTCAGAAATTAAAGCATAATCTTCTTCATTCATGTTATTTTTTAAAGTTTCTTTTGACTCATCAGGAACAACACCTGAGCTTACATCTATAAAGCATAGGGGAGGAAACATTACACACCACCAATTTTGCCCTTTAGCTTCTCCGATTTTTACTCTTAAAGCATCATAATAACCACTTGGTAGAGAAATATCTCCATATGTTTTTGTTGGAAATTCAAAATTTCCTATTTCAACTGTTACATCATAATTATATCCATTTTCTTTAATTGTATTTTTAGCAATTGTTTTAAAATCTTCTAAATGAGAATTTGCAATATTAATAGCTTCTTCTTTATTTGATGTATTTGTACAGATAGAATTCATGTAATCTAGTAATTTATCTCTTACTTTATATTTTAAATTTTGATCTTCTTCTGAATCACTATTTGCTAAGACATGTAATCTAAATACACTATCTGAAATATCTTTTGAAGTATAACTTGCATAAGACATTGCACATAATGTAGTATATATAAAAAGTAAAAAACTTAATATTAATATCATCTTAAAATTGATTTTTTTAAATATTTTCATAAATTTCCTCCTCTGTTTTGAGATTTTAGAAAAATTTTCATTTCCTAAAATGTAAAAAATTATTATACTTTAAGTATTTACAGTTTTGAAAAAATTATACAATTTTATAAAATTTTCTCTGTTTAGAAGAAAAAATTTTTTCTAATAGAGAAAATATATTGATATAGTAAACATATTATTAGTAAATATATGCTGACAAAAATACTTTTTTAAATAATTTTGCAATAAACTGAGAAAAATTGGCGAAAATTCTTGTCGAAAAAAATAGATGAATTTTATTTGAAATATTATTGACATATTTCAAAATAAATGGTAAAATTTGGAAGTATCGAAAAGAACATCTAAAGAAAAGACTTTCAGATTGAAAGGAAGGTATTATTATGATAAAACATTTTGAAAATATTAGAGGAAATGAAGATAGTAAAGAAAGGATTTGTTCATTCTTTGCGAGTGATTATCATTTTGAAATGACCGCTTTACCATATGTTGAAAGAGAGATAAAAAATAATGGTAATGTTGTTATTTTAACAGAAAATGATTTAAATAGCTCTATTAGAAAAGTTTTGTCTAGAACTAATTTAGATGAAGAAGAAAAAGAAAAGATATATAATATTGACTGGAGTAATAATAATGAAAACAAATTAAAAAATATAAAGCAAGAATTAGATAAAAATTCTAATGTAACAGTATTTATAAAGGGTGGAGAAGATTATATTTGTAAGATGGATTCTAGCATACAAAAGCTGGAAAATCTTAAAATTGTACATTGCTATTCAATAGATGAAATAGGTAGCAATGTATCAAATGTGGCAAAAAACTATGATGTGGTTTTAAGTACTATGGGTAAAGCTAAAATGTAACATATAATTAAAAAAGTATTTAAGTTGTTAATAGCATTATGCTGTCAACAACTTTTGTTTTATCTATTAAGAAAGTCATACTGATTTTTCTAATAGAGTACACAAATTTAATTCATAAATTTGGTGCAGAACAAATTAACGGAAATTCAAAGAAAAGGTTAAATTATTGCAAAATTATAAGGCTTTCCGATTTGCTTTTTATTAATATAATTAAAATAAATATTATAAATATTTAGGCTTTTCTATTTGTTGAAAAAAATACTTTACAATTTACAAATTTTTTGTTATAGTGTATATAAATTTTAAAAGAAATGGAGTATATTTGAATAATTATTTATTACATAGGAAAGAAATTTTAGGAGAACTAATCTAAATTACATTCTTTCCCAAACAGTTTATGCTTAGATTAAGAAAGGAATGGGAATGAAAAATGAGTAAAAACATAGGAGAAATTAGAGCATTATTAAA
This sequence comes from uncultured Clostridia bacterium, assembly GCA_944388755.1. Classification (GTDB taxonomy): domain Bacteria; phylum Bacillota; class Clostridia; order TANB77; family CAG-508; genus CAG-269. Next base: position 48,835 of record CALXJY010000002.1, read on the forward strand.
AAAATATAACCAAGAACATTTGTTAAATGGTTATGATAAATTAGATGAAGCAAAAAAGAAGCAGTTATTAGAACAAATTGAGTCAATTGATTTTAATTTAGTGAATTCATTATATGAATCAACTAAAAAGGAAGTTAAACATGCTACTCAAGAAGTGACACCAATAGATTATGTAGATAAATATAAATTAAATGATAAATATAAATATTACGAAAATATAGGGAAAAAGGCAATTAAACAGGGAAAACTTGCAGCAGTTACAATGGCAGGCGGACAAGGTACAAGACTTGGATATGATGGACCAAAAGGAACATATGATATTGGTTTAGACTCTCATAAGTCTTTATTTGAACTATTATGTGATAGTTTAAAAGAAGAAGGAAAAAAATATGGTGTAACAATTCCATGGTTTATAATGACAAGTAGAGAAAATAATGATAAAACTATAGAATTTTTTGAAAAGCATAAATATTTTGGATATCAAAAAGACAAGAATATATTCTTTTTTATCCAAGGAGAATTGCCAATGATGGATACAGAGGGAAAGATCCTTATAGGTGAAGATGGACTTATAAAATTAGCGGCAGATGGACATGGTGGTATTTATGAGGCATTGGTAAAAAGTAAGATGGTAGATAAAATGAAACAGCTTGGTGTAGAATGGGTATTTATAGGTGGAGTTGATAACTGTTTAGTAAGAATGGTAGATCCAGTCTTAATGGGATTGGCAATAGATAGAGATGTTACAGTAGCATGTAAGTCTGTAGTTAAAGCTAATCCAAAAGAAAATGTAGGAGTATTTTGTAAAAAGAATGGAAAACCAAATGTTATTGAATATTCTGAAATAACAGAGGAAATGGCAGAGGCAACAGACAAAAATGGAGAGCTTTTATATGGTGAATCACATATTTTATGTAATTTATTTAATATAGATGCAATAGAAAGAATGGGAGCAAATCCATTACCATATCATTTAGCATACAAAAAAGCTAAATATATTGATAAAGATGGAAATTTAGTTGTTCCAACTTCGCCTAATGCATATAAATTTGAGGCGTTTTTATTTGATGCTTTTGGTGAAGTTGATGATATGGCTGTATTAAGAGTTAAGAGAGAAGAAGAGTTTGCTCCTGTAAAAAATTCTGATAGTGTTGGAGTAGATTGTCCTAAAACTGCTAGGGAATTATATAAAAGATTGCATAATATGTAATATTAAAAGTAATAACTATACGGATGGTGATAAGGTTGAAAAATAAATTTAATTTTTTTCAACCGAATTTGCGCCATAAGAAAGGAATGTTATGAAATATGGAAAATTATTTAAAAGAATATCAAAGATGGTGTGAAAGTGATGAATTTGATAATGAAACAAAAGAAGAATTATTAAAAATAAAAGATGATAAAAAAGAGATAGAAGATAGATTTTATAAAGAATTAGAATTTGGAACAGCTGGATTACGTGGAGTAATAGGTGCTGGAACAAATAGAATGAATAAATATACAGTTGGAAAAGCAACTCAAGGATTAGCAAATTATATTTTATCACAAGGTACACAAGATAAGGGTGTAGTAATTAGTTATGATTCTAGAAAGATGTCAAAGGAATTTAGTGAGCAGACTGCTTTAATATTAAATGCAAATGGTATCAAAACATATTTATTTGAAAATTTAAGACCAGTGCCTGAATTATCTTTTACTGTTAGGGAACTAGGTTGTACAGCTGGTGTTATGATTACTGCAAGTCATAATCCTCCTAAATATAATGGTTATAAAGTTTATTGGGATGATGGGGCTCAAATTGTAAATCCTAGAGATATGGATATAATAGAAGATGTAAAAAAAGTTAAAAATTATTCTGAAATAAAAATGATAACAAGAAAAGAAGCAGAAGAAAAGGGACTATTTAATATATTGAAAACAGAAATAGATGATAAATATTTGTCAAAATTAGAAAGTCTAGTATTAAACCCTGAAATAGTAAAAAAATATGGTGAAATATTAAAAGTTGTATATACACCTTTACATGGTACAGGAAATACGGTTGTTGAAAAACTTTTAAACAAAATAGGAATAAAAAATTTATTTGTTGTACCTGAACAAAAAGATCCTGATGGTAATTTTCCTACAGTAGATTATCCAAATCCTGAAGATCCAAAAGCATTTAAATTGGCACTTGAATTGGCAAAAAAAGTAGATGCTGATGTTGTTTTAGCAACAGATCCTGATGCAGATCGATTAGGAGTTTTTGCAAAAGATAGTAAGACAGGAAATTATATGAATTATACAGGAAACATGTCAGCATTATTAATTGCTGAATATAGAATTTCGCAAATGAAAGAAAAAGGAATATTGCCAAATAATGGAATGTTTATAAAGACAATAGTATCATCAAATTTAGCAGATGCAATAGCTAAAAATTATAATTTAGATTTATATGAGGTATTAACTGGTTTTAAAAATATTGGAGCTGTTATGAAAAAAGCAGAAGAAACAGGAAAAAATACATATGTATTTGGATTTGAAGAAAGCTATGGTTGTTTAATTGGTGATTATGCAAGAGATAAAGATGGAATTTCAGCTGTTATGGCTTTATGTGAGGTTGCATGTTATGGTAAATCTAAAAATAAGACTTTATGGGATATGATGATAGATATATATGAGAAATATGGATATTACAAAGAAGGACTAGTATCAATTGTAAGAGAGGGTGTTCAAGGAGCTAAGGAAATACAAGATATGATGACAAGAACAAGAAATAAAGATGTAAGAGAGATTGCAGGACTTAAAGTATTAAAGTTTAAAGATGTAGAAAAAGATTATGTTAAAGATATGCAGACAGGTGAAATTTCAAAAACAGGATTACCAAAATCAAATGTTTTATATTATGAATTAGAAAATAATAGTTGGTGTTGTGTAAGACCTTCTGGAACAGAACCAAAAATTAAGTTATATATGGGTGTGAAAGGTAAAGAAGAAAATGAAGCAGTTGAAAAATTAGATATATTAAAAGAAGCAATGGTAAAGGTTGTAACAGAAGCTTAATCGATTTTTTCTCATTAAAAAGTTGTGTTTATTTTAAAGAAAATGGATTTTTACATAAAAAATATGCGGACAATAAAATATCTTAAATAGATAAGATGTTTTAAAAGTCCGCTTTTGTTTTCCATTCATCTAAATTTCTTTGAATAGCACCAAATAAATTTGCTCTAACTGCAGGTATATTTTTGCTCATAGTAAAGATTAATTGCTTCATGTCTTCTCTTTTCGAAGTTCCGTCCATAGGACATACTTTTTGCATTACTTCTATATTCTGTTTTTTTATATATCGTTTAATTTCTTTTTCAGGTGTATATACTAAAGGTCTTATTAATGTTATTTTAGACCTATCCATAAAACTAACTGGTGCAAAAGTGCCGATGCTTCCAGTATAAAAAAGATTTAATAAAAATGTTTGTAAAACATCATCTTGGTTATGACCTAATGCTATTTTATTACAACCTTCTCTAATTGCAATGGAATTTATAACACCTCTGCGTAAATTTGCACATAGAGAACATGGATTTTTTTCTTGTCTGATATCAAAAACAATTTCTTTTGCATTACTTTTTTCTATAAAAATAGGTACATTAATTTCATTACATATTTTTTTTAGTAAATTTGTATCAAAGAATTCAAATCCTGGATTTATACTAACAGCTATAATTTCAAAATGTTTTGGATAAAAAATTTGTAAGTTTTTGAATGCGTGTAATAATGTTATAGAATCTTTTCCACCTGATAAACATATTGCAATTTTATCATTTTCTTCTATCATGTGGTATTCTTCAATTGCTTTTCTCATTTTGCTTAATATTTTTTGCATTAATATTCTTCCTTCCAATAAAAATGGTCTGCCTAGGCGGACTCGAACCACCATCGGTCGCTTAGGAGGCGACTGCTCTATCCTGCTGAGCTATAGACAGATGTGTTATTTAGACTATGCCTATTATAATATATTTTTTCATTAAAATCAAGAGGAGTTTGTAAGGTAAATTGAAATTAAAAAAAGAACTTGTTATTTTTTCATTATTATAGTAAAATAGGTATTAAAGTAATGGGGTCGACAATTTTAAAAAATATGTTATTGACAAAAGGAGAGAGAATGGAACAAAAATTTATGTATCAAGCACTTAAGGAAGCGGAAAAAGCATATAATAAGTTAGAAGTGCCAGTAGGGTGTATAATAGTAAAAGATGGTAAAATAATCGCAAGAGCACATAATTTAAAGGAAACTAAGATGGACACTACTAAACATGCAGAAATATTAGCGATACAAAAGGCGAGTAAAAAATTAAAATCATGGAGGTTAATAGATTGTGAGATGTATGTAACTTTGGAACCATGTCCTATGTGTGCAGGGGCTATAATACAGTCTAGAATAAAAAAAATATATTACGGAACAAAAGATTTAAAAACAGGTGCAGTGGGATCTGTTCTTAATTTATTTGATGATTATACATTTAATCATAAAGTTGAATATCAAAGTGGAATTTTACAAAACGAATGTGAAAACATATTAAAAGATTTTTTTAAAGTACTAAGGAGAAATAAAAAAATAAAAGGAGAATTGAATGAAAGAATTAATGAGGAGAATATTTGATAAAAAGGCATTTCATATAGGAATGATATTATTTATAATTTTTATAGTGTTATTTGTTTCAGGTTTAATAGTGCTAAGGTATCAGGTAGAGGGAGAGACAAATATGCCATTTAATCTTTCTAAAATTACTGTGGTTAGTGTAGCAGAAAAAGTTGATAAAGATGAAAAAATAGAAGGAAATAGATGGAACTATAGCATAAATCAAAATAACGATATATATATATATATAGAAAAAAATGAAAACTATGATAAGATAGAAACAATCAAACAAATAGAAATAAACAATGTGGAATTATCAAAAGAGAACGAAAAGGGAGAACTAAAATTATATAAACCTGATACAGAGAATCCTAATGTTATTTTTTCAAATAAAGATGAATATAGTGTACAAAGTTTAATATATACTGTAAAAGAAAATACTGACATGAAAAATTTAGTAATAACAAATCAAGGAGGAACTCTTACTTTTAGAGTTGCTAATAATGATGTAGCAGAATATGTATCAAATGATGAGCAGATAAATTATAATGAGTTATTAAGTAAAGCAAATGTTACTTTGGAACAGTTAAAATGCAAAGTGAAATTTGATTTGATAATAACACTAGATTCGGGAAAAGTATATAAATCAGTAATAACATTAGATTTACCACTAGATGGCGTTATTGAGCAAGGAACAGCATCAAAAGAATTTACAGATATGCGAAGTTTTGTATTTAAACGTATAAAAAATTAGAAAAAATATTGCAAAAAATTAATTTTAAGTATATAATACAAATGGTATGTAATTTAATCTTTGTATAGAGAGTATCCAATAAGAGCCTATGAACCTTGTCAGGTCCGGAAGGAAGCAGCAATAAATAGATACTTTTATGTGGAATACTCTCTATAGAGAGATTAAGTTATCTACCATTTTTGAATTGAGGATGTGATAATATGGGATATACAGCATTATATAGAAAATTTAGACCTATGACATTTGGCGAAATGGTTGGACAAGAACATATTACTAGAACATTGCGAAATCAAATTATAGCAAATAGAGTTGGACATGCTTATTTATTTAATGGAGGAAGAGGAACTGGAAAAACATCATCTGCAAAAATTTTAGCACGAGCTATAAATTGTTTAAATCCAAAAGATGGAGAACCATGTAATGAGTGTGAAATATGTAAATCTGCGTTAAATGGATCTCTTACAGATATTGTTGAAATGGATGCTGCATCAAATAATAGTGTAGAGGATATAAGAAGTATTAGAGAAGAAGTTAATTTTTTGCCAACAAAAGCAAAATATAGAGTATATATTATAGATGAGGTACATATGCTTTCAACAGGTGCATTTAATGCATTATTAAAAACTTTGGAAGAACCACCTGAACATGTAAAATTTATTTTAGCTACAACTGAACCTCAAAAATTGCCAGCTACAATACTTTCGAGATGCCAAAGATTTGATTTTAAAAGAATATCTAATGATGATATAATAAAAAGATTAAAAGTTGTTTGCAAAGAAAGTAATGTAGAAATAACAGAAGGAGCATTAAAGATAATAGCAGTACTATCTGAAGGTGCTATGAGGGATGCGTTATCTATTTTAGAAAGATGTATTCAAGATGGTGAGAATAAGATAGATGAAAATAAAATAAAAGATTTAGTAGGTATTCCTAAATTTGATTATATTAATAGTATTGTTAATTCTATTATAGAATATAATATAGATGAAGCATTAAAAAATGTAGAAGAAGTAATAAATCAAGGAAAAGATGTAGATAATTTTGTTTGGGAAATGATTAAATATATAAGAGATATTTTAATATATCAAGCTTGCAAAAAACTTGATATATATAATAATCAAGAATTAGAAGAAATAAAAAAGGTAACAGATAAAGTTTCAAAGGAAAGACTGGTAGAATTGATATATAAATTATCTGAATTGCAGAGTGATATGAAATGGTCAAGTCAAAAAAATATTCTTTTTGAAGCTGGAATTATTAAATTATGTACAAAAATTGTTCCTGATTTAAAACAAAATTATGATATTACAACACCAGTAGAAAATACAAAGCAAACTTTAATACAACCTAAAATAAGTCAAACTATAGAACCAAAGATGAAAATAAATGAAGTAAAACCTAAGGAAGCGGAAAAGAAACAAAATAAAGCTGGAAGTATTTCACAGATGTGGCCAACAATTGTAACAAACTTAAAGCAGAATGGAAAGATAGTTTTATATACGAATTTGATAAATACTGATGCTACAGAATTAAATGATATGACAGTTGGTATTAATTTTAAAAAAGGTATAACACCATTTGGAAAAGCAATACTAGAAAAACAAGAAAATATTAGGGAACTAACAAGATTAGTATCTATGGCATGTGGTAAGGAAATGCAAATAAAATATATAAGTAATATTCAAAAAGCAGAAGTAAAGCCAACAGTGGAGGAAAATTTAAAAAATTTAGCAAAAGAATCTGATATACCATTTAATATAATAGATTAAAAAAATAAATTATATGAGAAAGGAATGATTAAAATATGTCAAAAAGAGGTGGATTCCCAGGTGGAATGGGAGGATTCGGCGGAATGAATATAAATAATTTGATGAAACAAGCAAAAAAAATGCAAGCTGATATGGAAAAATCTCAAGTAGAATTATCAAATAAAGAATTTGAAGCTACGGCTGGTGGAGGAGCTGTGTATGCTAAAGTTTCGGGTAGTAAAGAATTAAAGGAACTTAAACTAAAACCTGATGTAGTTGATCCTGATGATATAGAGATGCTTGAAGATTTAGTTGTTACATGTGTAAATGAAGCATTAAAGAAAGTAGATGAAGCACAAGCACAAGAACTAGGAAAATATAACATACCAGGATTAGGAGGATTTTAATAGGGATTTAGGGAATTAGCCCTAAATCTTTTTTAGGAGGAGTAGTAAATGTCATTATATTCACCATCAATTGAAAAACTAATAGAGAGTTTTGAGAGATTGCCAAGTATAGGGCATAAGACTGCAGCAAGGCTTGCATTTTATATGTTAAATTGCTCAGAAGATGAAACAAATCAATTTGTTAATTCAATAATAGAAGCAAAAAAGAATTTAAAGTATTGTAGTAAATGTTTTAATATATCAGATACTGATCCTTGTCCTATATGTAGTAACCCTAAGAGAGATGATTCTTCTATTTGTGTAGTAGAAGATGTACGTGATATTATTGCAATGGAAAAAACACATGAATTTAAAGGAGTTTACCATGTTTTGCATGGTTCGATTTCACCAATGAATGGTGTTGGACCTGATGATATTAAGATAAAGGAATTACTTTCAAGGCTTATGGATGGTCATGTTAAAGAAGTTATTATTGCAACAAATCCTAGAGTTGAGGGAGAGGCAACAGCAATGTATTTATCTAAATTGATAAAGCCACTTGGGGTAAAGGTTACAAGAATAGCACACGGAATACCAGTAGGGGGAGATTTAGAGTATACTGATGAGGTTACTCTTACAAAAGCTTTAGAAGGCAGAAGAGAGATGTAAATTTGATTTAATATTTCTCTTTTTTTGTTGAATAGAGAAAATTGGTAATTCTCTATTCAACAAAAAATATAGGTAAAAGTTCTGATAAGGTAAAAATTTCTAATAAAGAAGCGGATATAAAATATTTAAAATATACTATTTTTATTTCGCAATATTCTGTGATTAATAATAAAAGTATTTATGGCTTCTATTATAATTACACAGATTGAAAGAATTATTATGAAAATAGGGTTTATTTTTTGTGGTATTTGTGAGAAGTAATATATTTGTTCTTTTATTTCATTTAATTTTAGATTTAGATTTAGTGTATCTATTTGGAGTATATTTTCTATTGCAAAATTTATTATATAATGTAATAGTATAAAAATAATTATAGAAATTAAAATACCAATAATACATAAGAAAATATTTTCAATAATAGTAATTTTTTGAATATCTTTATTTGTATAACCTTCTACTTTTAAAATCCATAATTCACTAGTTTGTAGATAGCTTTTATTTATATTTGTTGTTAATAGTACAAATAACAGAATAATTAGTGAGATTATAAATAGAAATATTATTAACTTTTTTATTATTTCCATTGTTTCTATTGATAAATTTAAGCTTTGTGAAATATTATATTCTGTTTTACTAATATTATTTGCTAATGTATTTTCAGCTTCTTTTTCTAAATTATTTTTACTTATTATATTTTTTTCATCGAGTAATCTCAAGGTTTCTTCTACATTACTAATGTTATCTACAGTAATTTGCAATTGAAAATAATTAGGAATATAATTAATTTCTTTATTTAATTCTCTTATAACTTGTATTGGAACATATGGAGTTTTAGTATTGTTATATTTTTGACTATCATAGATTCCAACAACTAGAAATTCTTTTTCAAATGAGTTTGTATTATCAGGTGTAAACTTAATTGATATTTTTTTATTAAGTAGTGTTTCTCCATTTATATATTCATTTTCAGAAATAGGATTAGTGTAATCTCTAAAATTTGAATTAGCATATATTTTACTTGGTAAAATAATTACATATCTATCTGTTTCAGATATTTTTCTACCACTAATTACTTCAGGACATGTTTTAGTATTTATAGGTTTTATTTTTATATAACCATCAGTAAAACTATTTTTTAAATTTTCACAGGTTTCAACTGCTATAACTTTTTGTTCATATTGATCAGCAATCATTTGAATATGATCAATACTTTGTAAATTTTCTAAAATTTGATTATAATTTTGTTGATTATAGCTAATACCATTGATAGTTCGTAATTCTATACTGTTTTGGATATTTTCTATTTGAGATGATACAGAATAAATAATCATATTTATAGAAAATAAGATTATTAATAAAAAGCATAATGGTACAATTAAAATAAGATTTCTTTTTCTATTTTGTTTAATTCTTTTTATTGATATATCTAAAATTTTATTAAACGTCATTTGTTTTTAAAATTCCTTCTTCTAAATTTAACATTATATCGGCATAGTTTTTTATTTTTTCACTATGTGATACAATTATAACACATTTATTATTTTTACTTAGTTGTTTTAATATTTCAAAAATATTTTTTTGATTTTTTTCATCTAGATTTCCGGTAGGTTCATCTGCTAGTATAATTTGTGGTTTATTGGCTAAAGCCCTAGCTATTGCGACTCTTTGTTGTTCACCTCCTGATAATTCTTTTGGAAGGTGTTTTTTTCTTTTATCAAGTCCCATTAAATTAATTAATTCTTCTGTTCTTTTTTTTCGTCTTATTTTATCATAATTTTCATTGATATACATTGGTTGCATTATATTTTCTTCAATGGTTAAATTTTTGTTTAGGTAAAAAGACTGAAAAATAAATCCAATATTTTTCATTCTTAAATTTGCTTTTTGTGAATCTGATAATGAACTTATATCTATTTCGTCAATAAATAAAGTACCTTTTGAGAATTTATCTATTGTTCCAATAATGTTAAGTAGTGTTGTTTTTCCACTTCCTGATGCTCCAGTTATTCCATATAATTTTCCAAGTTCAAATTTAAAATTAATATTTTTTAATACTTCAATTTTTTCTTTATTTTTTATATATTCTTTATATCCATTTACTATTTTTATTTTACTCATTTTTTCTCCTTCTTCATTTTTATTATATAGCACTTTTTAATATTTTTTTAGTTCTATTGCATACAAAAATACTTAATATAATTATATAACTTAGATTTATAGAAATATTTTTAATTAAATTTAATTTTGTTGAAATCATAAAGTGTTTTAATATAATATATTGAAATAAATTGTATAAAATAAATCCTAAAATAAAACTAATAAGATATATTATTATAAATATACAAAAAATAATAAATTTTATTTTATTTGAATTATAACCTGTAAAATATAGTAATTTTATATTTTCTTTTTCACTATTTAATATATTTATAGAGATAAATATGAATAAGAAAATAACAATTAAAATTATAGTATATTTAATTATTGTAGATGCCATTTTTACATTATTATAGCTTGTAAAAAAGGGATTATCTACAAGTTGTCTTTCTGTTTTAATACCATATTTGCTAAAAATATTTTGAACATATTCTACATTTTTCCAATCATCGATAATAATATCGTAAATAGGAATAGTATATGTTTCAAAATCTAATATTTCTGTTGTAATATTTTCTACGTGTTTAATATTTTTAATTTGATTTTGTTGATCTTGTGTTAAAATGATTTCTGTATTTGGTATATATATAGTTCTGCCTGCTTCTGCATCTACAATTTTAGTATCATAATAAGAATTTATAATTGGTATAATATTAAGTGAGATGTTTAAGACTATAAATAAGAAGATAAATAGTATTAAATATGCTATGTTTGACTTACTTTTTAACATACTTTTAAAATAACCTAATATCATTATTAATGCTCCTTTATGATTTAGTATTATTAAATAAATAATATATAAAAAATATATTTTAGTCAAGTTTTTTATGAAATCTTACAAATTTTGTATTTTATTATACTTATAATCTCAACACAATATAAAGGTTATCTATGAAAAATGCAAAAGTTTTACAAAAGTTACCTGTGAAAAATGCAAAAATTTTATAAAAGTTATCTGTAAAAAATGCAAAAAGACTTGACAAATATAATATTATCTTTTAGAATATATTTAAAAAGGGAGTAAAGTTATGGATAGGAAAATTTATAAAGATTTGTTGAATTGGAAAAATAATAATATAGAAATGCCATTAATGGTTATTGGTGCTAGACAAGTTGGGAAAACATATACAATAAAAAAATTTTGTGAAAGAGAATTTCAAAAGTATGTATATATAAATTTATTTGAAAATGAGAATATTGTTGAATTATTTGAGAGAAAAATTTCTGTTACTGAAAAAATACGAATGTTGAAAATTATTATCAAAAGTGAACAAAATATTGATGTAGATTTTGAAAAAACAGTAATTTTTTTTGATGAAGTGCAGGAAAGCGAAGAAATAATAAGTACATTGAAATATTTTAATGAATCTGATATACATTACAAAATAATTTGTGCAGGAAGCTTACTAGGTGTTAAATTAAAAAGAATGTCTAAACCTTTTCCTGTGGGAAAAGTAGAAATACTATATATGAAACCAATGGATTTTGAAGAATTTTTAATAGCTGATAGTGGAAAAGATATGATAAACATTATAAAAGAACATTTTGAAAATAACATACCAATAGTTGATATAATGCATAATGAATTATTGTCTTTATATAGGTTATATATTTGTACAGGTGGAATGCCAGCTTCTGTTAAAAATATTTTAGAAGTTAATAAAGATATTTTAAAATATAACAAAAAAATTCTGAGAAATATTATTGATGGTTATTTAAATGATATGAAGAAATATGTAAAAGATGCGACAGAAACTATAAGAATAGAAAATATATATAATTCTATTCCAACACAAATAGGAAATAAAAGCAATAAATTTCAATTTAGTAAGGTTCGTAGTGGTGCAAGAAGTAAAAATTATGAAACTGCATTACAATGGTTGCTATCTAGTAATTTAGTTACTAAAATCTGTTTATTAAAAGTTCCTAAAAATCCGCCTGAAGCATTTAAAGATGAAGATATTTTTAAATTATATCTTAGTGATATTGGAATATTAAATTCTATTTTAAATATTAATTTGGAAGATATTATTTTAGATAAGGAGTTTATTTATAAAGGAGAATTAGCTGAAAATTATGTGCAACAACAATTAAATATCAATTTTGAAAAGATTTATTATTGGAAAAATAACAATACCGCTGAAGTTGATTTTCTTATTCAGAATAAAGATGGTCTCATACCAATTGAGGTAAAAGCGGGAGACTCTGTTAAATCTAAAAGTTTAAATTTGTATATGAAACAATTTAAACCTAGTTATGGAATACGAATATGTACAAAAAATTATGGATTTTCCAACGGAATAAGAACAATTCCTTTATATGCAGTTTTTTTAATTAAGTAATAAAAAGATAAGAGAAAAATTAAAATGATTGCAAATCTTAAGGCTTTCCGATTTGTTCTTAATTGATTTAAATATAATTTTAAAAGGATACGCATTTATTGGTATCCTTTTAAAATTATATTACATATATTTTCTGCAGAATGCTTTTTGCCTAATAAATTTGTATTTTTTTTCATTTCTTCTAATTTTTGAGGATTTGAAAATAAATTTTCAAATATTTCTTTTGGATTATCATGTTTTTTTATCCAAATAGCAACACCTGTTTTTTCTAAAAATTCTGCATTTTCTTCTTCTTGACCAGGTATTGGATTTATAATAATCATAGGTAAATTAGAAGCAAGGCTCTCAGAGGTAGTTAAACCACCAGGTTTTGTAATAACTAATTCTGAAATATGCATTAATTCAGGAACTTTATTTGTAAAATCTAAAACTTTTACATATTTATCTTTTTTATTTTTTTCAACTACTTCTGTAAAATGTTTTTTCATTCTTTCATTTTTCCCTGCAATAGCTACAACTTGAATATTATCAATATATCTTATTAAACTTTCAAAAATTTCGATAGTTCTGTTTTTCCCTAAGCCATATTCTCCACCACCGAAAAAAAGTATAGTCTTTAAATTTTTGTCTAATCCCAAATTTTTAAATATTTCATCTTTATTAAAATTACTAAAAAATCTACTTGAAATAGGTATTCCAGTTGCAAAAACTTTATTTTCAGGAATATTTTTAGAAATTAAGTAATTTTTCATTTTTTCGTGTGCAACGAAAAAGAAATCAGTATAATTATTACCAATTAGCCATTGGTCATGAGGCGCAAAATCTGTCATGATTGTTGCAATTTTAGAATCTATTTTTCCTTTTCTTTTTAAATAGCTACACATTTGACTTCCAAATGGATGTGTAGAAATAATAATATCTGGTTTTTTCTCTCGTAGTAGTTTTAATAGTTTTATGGCCATTATCTTATTAGAACGTGACGAAATATGTGCTAAAGGACCTTTTTGGGAGTCTGAATAAATTCTACCCCATGCCCAAGGAAGTTTTTTTGCCATTTCTCGATATGCAGTAGTAGTTATTTTTTCTAGTGTTATATTTACATATTTCATACAGTCAATTAGTTCAACATCTAAATTAGAATTTGTATTTTTTAAACATTCTTGTATGGATTTAGCAGCATTTAGGTGGCCTCCACCATATGAGGCATAAAATATAATTATTTTCATAAATTATCCTTTCAATTTTATATTGTTACTATTTTAACATATATCTAATAAAAATACAAATTATAAGCAAAAAAAGAAGTGGAAATTCCACTTCAATTACATGGTTAAAATTCCATTTGGTGTATCTTTTATAACCAAAATATCTTCTTCATTACCATTTTCAGCATTAATATATACTAAGAATTCGGTATCATTTATTTTACCTTTAAATTCATAACATAATATTTCAGTTTGCCATTCAGTAGGAATAATGGCTAAACCTTCACTTTCTATGTTTAATTTAGAATTTAAAACTTTTTTTGCATCATCTTTTGTAATTTTTATATTGCTTAAATCTCTATTGCAATGGTTATTTAGGTAACCAGTTGTTTCAATACCTAAAATATCGCCATTATCAAGTGCAACTTTTACTTTTATTAAGTCAGGGTATATTATTACTCTTTCTTGATTATATGCATAATTTATTGTTACTATACCTTCTTGTTTCATATAATAGGTTTCTTTCATATTAGTAAATCCTCTTGATGATAAAAAATCTTTACCTATTTGATTAGCTTTTTCTTGTGATATAATTTCAGAGTTTACATCTCTATTGTAATTCATATAAATTACATGACCACCTTTTTCAGAGATGGAAATATTTATATTTTCATCATTATTTGTGGTAAGTGAGAAGCTATAAGCAGGTATATTGGCATTTTCTGAGAGTCCAAGGTTTGATATTTCTTTTATTTTATCTTGACCTATAAAATTATTTGCAATTTCTTTTGCTTTATTTTCATCAATATTATCACCTGTAAGTCCTCTTTTTTCTGAATTTGTAAGATGTTCAGAATATGCACCATCATATATTAAGCCTTGGTATTCATGAAAGTTTTCTTCTAAGCTACTAAATCCATCTTGACTTTCTGTACTTACTTGTTGTGCAAATGCAGGGTTTCCTTTTTTGGTTAATTCTCCCCATGTTATTCTACCTGAGTTGATATCATCTGATAATTGGTTTAAAGTATTTTCCAATTCTATACTATATGAGTGTAAATTTTGTAAATTATTAAAATCTTCGTCTTCTAATTTTTGATCATATATATTTTTTCTTGATAAAGAATAGCTATAATCACTAACTTGATTTAAGAACTTTTGTGTATTTTCTAATTCCTGACTTTCAATTGGTAGTCTAGATAAATAAGTTTGTGCCATATTGGCTTCTCTCCATAGACTTGTTAATGTTTCTGCACCTTGCTCAGGAGTTGTAGAGATTAAAGACTTTGCTAAATATGTTTCTACATTTCCAACATAGTCAACTAATTCATAAAAAGCCATATTATATGTGTTTTCTGATATTTGTTTTGCCTCTACTTGTTTTTGATATAATAGAATACCTAAAGCAATTGTAATTATTAGGAATATTCCTATTACACTTAACATATGTCCTTTTTTTAACCTTGAAATCCAATCTTTTATTTTATTCATATTAAAAAATCATTCCTTGTATAATATATTTAGGTTTTTAAAAGGTTGCCTATAAACCTTTTTACTTAATTTTATCTTTTTTATGGGATTTTTAATTGTAAATTTATTTACAAAACCTGTGTTTCCCTATGGTTATAACTGCAGGTCTTGACCATATCCACTTATTTGTAGCTGTGTTTGGATTAAAATAATATACACAACCTCCAGTAGGGTCCCAACCATTTAGAGCATCTTGAGCAGCTTTGTATACTGTAGAGTTTTCATCTATTGCTAAATTGATTTGACCATCTGCAACAGCAGTAAATGCTCCTGATTGGTAAATTACTCCTACTATGGTGTTTGGAAATCTAGAGTCTTTTACTCTGTTTAAAATAACAGCACCAACTGCAACTTGTCCTTCATAAGGTTCTCCTCTTGCTTCTCCATTTATTGCTCTTGCCATCAATTGTATATCAGAAGTAGAGCTAGAAGATTTTGCATATGATACATTTTCTATTTTTCTTGGGAGTTTTTCCACAAATATTGAACAAATTGTGAATAACGAAACAAAAAATAGGCAAAATAGAATTTTATAAATTTTTTTCACAATATCACCTCTAAAATTTATTTATCTATATTTTACCTATTTTTGAAAAAATTATACAAGAATTAATGTCTTTTATATGTGTCTCTTGAAAGTAATTCTGTGCTAACTACTTGACCGTTCTTTTTTAAAATTTTGTAAGCTTCTGAATAGATTGCTGTTGAAGTTGTTTTTGTTACTCTATTTGTAAGTTGTACTTGGTAATCATTTTCTGTTGCTAAACCATATATTTGGAAACTTGCTATTCCTCCTGAAACAGAACATGTTATTTTAATAGGATAATTTCTGCTATTTTTAAATTTAAAATCAATAGAGCCATAAACAACTGTTGCATCTAAACTTGGTCCTGCATATGAAGGTACAAATTGATGGTTACTTCTTTCTACTATTTCTAAGTTAGCATATAGTACGGCATTATATAATGTTGTAGTTATTTGGCAAATACCACCACCTAAACCATCTACTACTTGACCATTTACATATATAGGTGCTTCTTTATAACCAGCAGAAATTGTTCTTTCACCTACTGTTTTATTGTAAGAAAAAGTTTCGCCAGGCATTAGAACCATACCATTTATTTTGGATGCAGCAAGTACTAAGTTTGTTGTTCTATCAGTATCTCTTGTTGAATATGTAGTTTTGGCTGTAGAAAGTAGGTTTGGAAATGCTTCATTCCCTAGCATGTTTGTTGTAACATTTGGAAATAAAATTTTAAGTGGTACAATATATTCATCTTTATCTTCATTTAACATTGCTTTTACTTCATCTACAGATATTGCAAAGTCAATACCATTTTCACTAGGATAAATACTATATGGATTTTGTGTAAAATATGCATCTTTAGGTTCTGTGTATAGTTCTTGATGTATTTTATCAATATCTAAGGAAGTAGGGCTTTTTTGATAAGTAGAAATTTCTATATAATTATCTATTAAATTTAAATTTTTGATTGCATCTATAATATTTGCTGATGTTTTTTCTGTATCTACAACTGATCCTGCTTTTCCTTTTGTTAAAATTAAATTTGAATCTTCTATATAATAACTGCTTTCTATTACGGCATCAGGCAATTTTGAAGAGATGTCTTCAAGTTTAGTTTTTAATGTTTCTTCATCTAGTGTTACATTTAATTCGATTTCTATGTTAGAGAATAGAGTTTGCAAAATTGTTAAGTCATTTTCAAGTAAATTACCACTTCTGCCATGTTTATATGCATTGTTTACTGCAGATGTTACATCAAATGATATATTTAAATCAGATGTTGAAATTGTAGTTTCATAGTCATTGTATTTTAATTTTATTTCTTCTGGTATGTTTTCTTCTATTCTATTATTTATAGTTTTTAACGCTTGTTCTTTATTTAATTTGGATACATTAAATCTATTAATATATACTCCTGATATTATATTATCATTTTTTGAATTTACTACTGTAAAACCAATAAATGATATTAAGAGAATAGCTATAAATATTGTTAGTATAATTAAAAATATTTGCATAGTACTCATGTGTTCTTTTTGTGAAATTTCTGTATTTTCTTTTAGGTTGTTTTCTGTGTTTATATTAGCTTCTTCTTGTTTTATAATTTCAGTAGTTTCAGTTTTAATGTTTTTTTCTTCTAATTTTTCTTTCTCTAATAAAGTATCTTTAACCATAATATTCTCCTGAAATTTAATTATCTCTTATATTATACCATGAGTTATTATTTTTTGTCATTATTTTTATGAAATTTCGTTTATATTTTTAATTTATTGACTTTTTTAGAGTTTTTTTCTTCTTTTTCTTCATAAATGTCTACATCTTTATAATTATCTAAATCCATTTCTTCTAATGAGTGTTCGATACAGCTTACTAAGACATTATTAAAACTCATATTTTCTTTTTTTGCTATTTTTCTTAGTGTTTCATTTACTTTTTCAGGTAAGCGTATACTAAGTTTTACATTGCTTTTTTTATATTTAGAAATTTCGAACATTTTTATACCTCCCAATTAAATTTACACTTTTTTATTATATTTTGCCATAAATTGGTAGTAAAAAATACCATACAAAAGTATTACGTTTTTGATTTTTTTATGATAATATTTTCTAAAAGTGTATAGAAACTTAAACAAATGGAAAAATGTAGTAAAAGGAGGAACAAATGAGATGGTAAAAAACAAATATAGCAATGCTGGAATTACATTAATAACACTTGTAATCACTGTGATTGTTTTGCTAATACTAGCTAGTATAACAATTGCAACTTTAAATGGTGAAAATGGAATATTAACAAAAGCTAGTGAAGCTAAAATAAAAACAGCGATAGGAAATATAAAAGAAAATTTGAGTTTGGAACAAAATGAAAGAGTAATAGATAATAAAGAAGATTTAAGCCCTGAAGTACTTTTATCAGAAAAAAAGGTAAAAAGAATATTACAATTAAAAGAAGATGGAAATTATTATATGTATTATATAATAAAAAATGAAGCATATGATGGAATGCAAGGACTAGGAAATGGAACACCAAGCACGTTAAAAGATGTGTTTTTAATAGATGATGAGTTAAATGTAAAATATATAGATAAAACAGGAAAAGAATATGGAGAAGATATAGAAGAAAAAATATTAGAAGATGAAACAAAGATAAGGTTTGCGAGTAAAGAATTTAGTGAATATGTATCAAAAATATCAGGGGCAACAGAAGAAGAAATGAAATTCGGGTGGATGAAAAATCAAACAAGTTTAACAATAGAAGATGCAGAAGTAGATAGTTTAGAGGATTTAGTGTTTTTTCCTAACTTGGAGAGATTAACGTTAGGAAAAAATTCTAGTAATGCACCTAATATAACTACAATGGAAGGTGTAGAGAATTGTGCTAAATTGAATTATTTAACTATAAATTATGGTCCAGATAAAGATTATAGTGCAGTATCTGCATTAGGTAATTTAACATCTTTTACTAGAATTTATGGTGGTGACTATGAAAATATAATTAATGCATTAAAAGAATGTAAGGCTTTAAAAAGTTTTTGGGTATCAAATCAAAATAAAGTAGATATGAGTAAAATTGTAGAGTTGGATAACTTAACGTCATTAACTTTATCTTCTGATGGTATAACAAAAATAGAAGGTATAGAAAACTTAACAAATTTGATATCTTTAAATCTAGAGGGTAATAAAATAAATACATTAAAAGGCATAGAAAAACTAGCCAAATTAACATCACTAAATTTAACAAATAACGAGATAATAGATATAACACCATTAAGTGCCAATACTGCATTAACAATATTAGACTTGAGAGGAAATGCAGGAATTGATGGAAATAGAGCAAATTATATGGGTGAAAGATTAGAAGCATTAAATAAGATAGGTGAAATACTTGACAGAGGAGGAACAATTAATATAGATACAGACAAACTAGGATTATTTGATAATTATAAAAAGTTAAATTTGAATTTTCAAAATTTAACAACATTAGAAGTCTTAGAAGGATTTACAGAATTAACATCATTGATTATTTATAATAATGCTATAACATTAGAAGATAAAGAGTCACAAGAAATATTAAAAAGTATGACAAAATTAACAGAATTAAATATGAGTTATAATAAAGTAACAAATATAACAGCAATAAATAGTTTAGGAAATTTGAAAGACTTAAATTTATTAGGAACAAATAATAAAGTTAATTTAGCCGAAATAGAAGATATTATTTCAAATTTAAATTCTTTACAAGTTACAATAGAAAGTTTGAAAACAATAGTAAATTGTGAAAGAACTAAAATAACTGCATTGAATTTACATTCAAGTAGTTTAACAGAAATACCAAATTTATCAATCTTTACGGAATTAGTAGAACTATCATTAAGTTACAATCCTGGTATAATAAATTTTGGAATTGTTTCAGAAGTAACAAGTCTGCAAAGGTTAAGTTTATCAAATAATAATTTACATGGCAAAATGATAGATTTTTCTAAATTAACAAATTTAACAAACTTAGATTTAAGTAGTAATACATTATGGTCTGAAGATTTAGAAAACTTAAAAGCATTAAAAAATAATGAGAATTTAACAATAAATTTAAGTAATAATTCAATAATTGATGCAACAGCATTACTAGAATTAGATCCAAATACAAAAATTAATTTAAGCAACAATGTTAATCTATCACGAGATTCTAAAGATAAATTAAAAGCAAGATTTGGAAATAATGTTACATTTTAAAAATTAATAAAATAAACTCCTAAATTTAATTATAATAGTATTATTAAATTTAGGAGTACTTATATTTCAAATTAATAATAATTTATAAAGTTTTTAATTCTTGAATTGATAGTCCAGTAATTTGGCTAATGGTATCTAAGTCTATTTTTTTATTAAGCATTTTTTTAGCTATTTGTTTATTTTGTTGATTAATACCTTGATTAATACCTTGTTTGATACCCTGTTTAATACCTTGTTCAATGCCTTGTTCAATGCCTTGTTCAATACCAGCTTTCAAGCCTTTATCATATCCAGCATCTTCGATAGCTTTTTGATCCATAATATATTTTTCTCTTAATTCTGCTAAATATTGTTCATGCTCATCTTGACTTATTTCTTCTAAAACTTTTTTAGCTTTTTGAATTTCTTTATTTGACATATCAATCACCTCAGGACTTTCTATAAATTCTATCCATGAGTTCAAACTATTATGATTACTTTTTTCTTTATAATCTTTGAACT
>CALXJY010000003.1 GCA_944388755.1 uncultured Clostridia bacterium
TTGAAGGGAGTTTTGTCTACTACATAGCTAAAGCCTTCGTTACTACCGGCAAGCCGGAAGTATATTTATAACAAAAAAGGAAGTTTGTATATGAACTCCCTTTTAATTATTAATGAATTTTTTTACTTGTATGGCAAGATTAATTTTCCATTTAGCATAATTACTCTAAAAAATCGTTTGATACAACTGTTATTTTATTTATTAGTTTGGTGGTTTCGTCATATGACATTGCAACTGTAAATGTAGAATTGTCATTTTCATCTAGGATTTTATTCATTTCTTCAATTTTGCTTGGGTTTGAACTATTTCTTTTAACATCAATAATCATTCCTTTAAATTCTTTGTCGTCTTCGTCTTCTCCTTCATAGCTAAATTGTATGTCATCTATTCTGTCTTTTAGTGTTTCTGACATTTGTTTTAACGTGCTTGTGGTTATTTCTTTACCAATATAAAGTGTTAGTTGAGAATTAAATCTGTTTCTTTCTGCTTCTGTTACTGTTTCTTCATCTACATTGTCAAATTTTATTTCTGTTTTTATAATCTCTAAATCTTTTAGCATTTTATTAATATCATCTAATTGTATTTTTTCTAGTGTATTTGAAATTTGATTATTATAATTATTTTTTACTATTTCCATTATTCTTTTTGCATCTGTTTCATTTAATGAGTCTAGACTTATATTATTTTCATTTGTTAGCTCTTCTTTTTCTTCAAATTCATTTACTATATTCATATATTGGCTCACTTTTATGCCTACATTATTGCCATCAACTATATATGTCAAATTATAGTTGTTAGTTATTTCTGAATCTTCTTTGTTTTGTATTATTTCTAGTGTAAAGTTTTTTTCTTCTTGTCCGTCAGAACTTTTTGCGTATTCAAAACTTAAATTTTGAGTGTTACTAGTAACTTGCCTGTTGACTGTAAATATTTGTTCATTTTCTTTGTTGTCTAATTTTTCTATATAATCTATTTTTATTATATCTGTATTGTCTGTATCAACAGAAATCGTTTTTTCAGGTGTTTTTATCATTGTTTTTATTGTTTTTCCTTTATACTCATATACGGTTATTTCTGTTTCTCCACTACCTATATTATTGTCTTTTATGTTTTCTATTTTTTGATTTATTGCTGAAATAGCAAGTTCTCTTAATGTTTTTTCGTTTTCAAAAATATAATATTTTTCTAACATATTTTGTATATTGTCTATTTTTCCTAATATTATTTCATCTTTTATTATTCTTTCTAATATGGTTATTATCAAGTTATTAAATTCTTCTTCAGGTAATTTTAGTGAATATGCTGTTGCCTTATATGTATTATCATTAACTACAACATTTTCTCCTGATTTTTTTTCATAATTTGATGTTTGTGTATTTTGCTGTAAAATAGTTAGATATGTGCTTGATAATACACTTATTTCACTATCAGTAAAACTGATAAAATTAGATAAGTTTAATGGTTCAAAAATATAAGTTAGTAATTCTAAGTCTTTTTTCTCTATTCCTGTTTTTACTTCTAAATCTTCTAAATTTGTGTTTGTTGCTGAAACATATTGTTTTATTCCGTCTAGTCTTACTGCATATTGATTGCCATTTTTTATATACTCAGTTTTTGCTACATCTGAATTTTCATATACGAGTCTTACATTTTCATATCTATATGATTGTAATTTATCAATTTGTCCCGTGATATCTAATTCTGCTTTATTCAATGTACTTTCTGAGTCATTATTATTATCTGTATAGCTAATAGTTCCCTTTAAATTTGTGGTTAGTTTTTGATTTTGAATTGCATTAGTAATTTCTGTTGGATCTTTTTTTGCCATGTCATCTATTATGTTTATGTTCTGTGATAAATATTTTACAAATAATGAATAATTAGATTTAAACATGTCTGTTGTAAGATATAATGCAATTAATATTCCTATTATTATTAATACAGTTAATACTACTGAAATTATAATTATTAATTTTTTCTTTTTTCTAGCAATCATTTTGACCTCCATATTTAAACTTTTGTATACATTATTATTATATCTTTTTTTTATTTATTATTCAATATATTTTTTAAGTTTTTTTGTCTAACTGCTTCATATATAATTATTCCTGCAGATACTGATGCATTTAGAGATGTTACTTTTCCTTTCATTGGAATTTTTACTAAAAAGTCACAATTATTTTTTACTTTTTGGCTTATTCCTTGCCCTTCATTTCCAATTACAATTCCAAGAGGTCCTGTTAAATCTTGATTATAATAATATTTGTCTGTGTTTATATCTGTTCCACATATCCATAATCCTTGTTCTTTCAATTTATTTATTGATTCTGTTATATTTGTTACTCTTGCTATTTTCATATGTTCCACTGCTCCTGCAGATACTTTATTTACTGTGCTATTAACAGATACTGCTCTCCTTTTAGGTATTATTATTCCATGTACTCCTGCTGTTTCTGCTGTTCTTATTATTGAACCTAAGTTGTGTGGATCTTCTATTCCATCTAATATTAATATTAGTGGATCTTCATTTTTATTTTTTGCTTCCTCTAATATATCTTCTATTTCACAATATTCAAAAGGTGGTACTATAGCAATAACACCTTGACAATTCTCTGTTTGCGCTATTTCGTGCATTTGATGTCTGTCTTTTTCTACTATTATTATTTTTCTTTCTTTAGCTTTTGCTATTATTTTATTTATAGATCCATGTTTTTCTCCTCTTGTTATATATATTTTATTTATGTCTTTCCCACTTTCTAATAATTCTAATACTGAATTTCTTCCTTCAACTTGATCTTGATTGTTATCATTTTTCATCATACTCATTCCTTTTATACCATTTTATAAATTCTTCTATTCTTTTTTGTTTTTTGATATTTTCCTCTATTATTATTCTTCATCTAGTTTAAGAACAGATAAAAATGCTTCTTGTGGCACTTCTACGCTTCCTATTTCACGCATTTTTTTCTTTCCTCTTTTTTGTTTTTCTAGTAATTTTTTCTTTCTTGTTATATCTCCACCATAGCATTTTGCAAGTACATCTTTTCTCATTGCAGATATTGTTTCTCTTGCTATTATTTTTCCTCCTATGGCTGCTTGTATTGGTATTTTAAATAATTTTCTAGGGATTTCTTCTTTTAATTTTTCTACCATTTTTTTACCTCTTTCATAAGCCCTATCTTTGTGTAAGATAAAACTTAGTGCATCTACTTGTTCATTATTTATATATATGTCCAATTTTACTAGATCTGATTTCTTATATTCTTTAAATTCGTAATCAAATGATGCGTATCCTTTTGTTTTAGATTTTAAATTATCAAAGAAATCATATATTATCTCATTTAGTGGCATTTCATATATTAGTGTTACTCTGTTTTCGTCTAAATATTGCATATCTATGTATATTCCTCTACGTTTTTGACAAATATCCATAACATTTCCAACATATTCTTTAGGCATATATATATTTGCTGTTACAAATGGTTCTTCTATATATGATATTTCTTGAGGTGATGGTAGTTCTGTTGGATTATATATATCCATTATTTCTCCTGTTGTTTTATGGATCTTATATATTACTGATGGTGCTGTTGTAATTAAACCTAAGTCAAATTCTCTGTCTAGCCTTTCTTCTATTATTTCAAGATGCAGTAATCCTAAAAAGCCACATCTAAAGCCAAATCCTAGTGCTGACGAAGTTTCAGGTTCATATACAAGTGAAGCATCATTTAATTGTAATTTTTCTAAAGCAATTTTTAGATTTTCGTATTCACTTCCATCTACAGGATATAGTCCACAATAAACCATTGGTGTTACTTTTTTGTATCCTTCTAATGGTTTTTCTGTTGGGTTGTTAGCAAGTGTTACTGTATCTCCAACATGAATGTCTGATAAATTTTTTACACTTGCACAAATATATCCTACTTCTCCTGCTTTTATAATATCATTTGGCATATATGATCCTGGCACAAAATATCCTACTTCTGTTACAGTATATGTCTTTTTTGTAGCCATTAATATTATCTCATCACCTACTTTTACTTTTCCATCAAAAACTCTTACATATGCTACTGCTCCTTTATAGTTATCATAATATGAATCAAATATTAAACATTTTGTTTTTGCATTTTCATCTCCTTTTGGAGCTGGTAAGTCTGTTACAATACGTTCTAAAACTTCTTCAACATTTAGTCCTGATTTTGCTGATATACATGGTGCATCTTCTGCTGGTATTCCAATTATATCTTCTATTTCTTTTTTTACTTCTTCTGGTCTTGCATTTGGTAAATCTATTTTATTTATTACTGGTAATATTTCTAAGTTATTGTCTATTGCCAAATATACATTTGCAAGAGTTTGTGCTTCGACTCCTTGACTACTGTCTACAACAAGTATTGCACCATCACATGCTGCTAAACTTCTTGATACCTCATAATTAAAGTCAACATGTCCTGGTGTATCTATTAAATTTAATATATAGTCTTGTCCATCTTTTGCTTTATATGTCATTCTTACAGCTTGTGATTTTATTGTTATTCCTCTTTCTTTTTCTATTTCCATATTATCTAATATTTGACTTTCCATTTCTCTTTTAGATAATACACCTGTTAATTCTATAAGCCTATCTGCAAGTGTTGATTTTCCGTGATCTATATGTGCTATTATACTAAAATTTCTTATGTTTTTTTGCATTTTTATTATCATTCTCCATTTTTAATATATTTAGGTCTTTAAAAGGATACCCATAAACCTTTATATTTAATTGTAATGTATATGTTTTGTTATTCTTCAAATTGACCTTTATATAAATTATACACATTTTTGTATCCTAATTCTTGTAATATTTTTTCTGCTTTTTTGCTTCTGCTTCCAGTATCACAATATACAACTATTTTTTTATTTTTATCATTTACTATATTTGTAATTTCTTTTTTTATTTCATATTTTGGAATACAAATTGCATTATTTAGATGTCCTTCTTTAAATTCTTGCTTGCTTCTTACATCTATTAATATACATCCTTGTTTTATTAGGTTCTCTAATTGCTTTTTATTTATGTCATTTGGTTCTATGCATCTTTTAAATTGACATTTTATTTTTTTTATTAAATTCATATTTTTTATTCATTCCTCTCATTGTTTTTACTATAATATAATTTATTATTTATATTATAAAAATGTGATACATATTAGCAATGAGAATTGTTCAAAATATTTTTCTATTAGAACAAGTATGTACAAACTTTATAACAAAAATCCTAGATTTCCTATGTAATAAAAAAGTAAATTATTCCTATAATCTCAAGTATTGTTATAGCTGGTAAGCCAATTACAAATTGAAATTTTTGCGTTTTGTGTCTAAATGTATACATTCCTGAAATTGTTCCTATTCCCCCTCCTAATGCTGTTATAATAAAAATGGTTTTTTCGGATATTCTCCATTTTCCTTTTTCTGCTTTTCTTTTATCTATATACATTATCAAAAATCCGATTATGTTAATTATTATTAAATATATTATAAAGTTTTGTACATTAAATATTCTTGATATGTCTATACTTTGATTCATTTTTTGTTTTCATCCTTTCTAGTAGTCTATTAATGTTATTTATTATAACATATTTTTTATTTATCGTCTATACTAATATTTTATAGGTCATGCACTTTTTATTTTTTTACACATATATTGTGTTATAAAGATTTTTTTGGGGGTGCATTATGATTCCTATTTTATCTCTTGCTGGTTTTTGGTGTTTTTTTAAATCTACGGTTTTTGTTGTTGGATATATACAGAGTAGCAATTTATTTCCGGAACCTCTTTCTCGTGAAGAGGAAAAACAATGTTTAGAACAGATGGCAAATGGTAATGAAGAGGCAAGAAATATATTAATTGAGAGAAATTTAAGACTTGTGGCACATGTCGCAAAAAAATATTCTACTTCTAATGTTGATCAAGATGATTTAATTTCTATTGGGACAATTGGTTTAATTAAGGGAATAAATAGTTATAAATTGGATAAGGGCAGTAAACTTAGTACATATGTTTCTAGATGTATTGATAATGAAATTTTAATGCATCTGCGTTCTACTAAAAAGCTTGGTGCAGAAGTTTATTTAAATGAACCTATTGGGAAAGATAAAGATGACAATGTTGTTACTCTTCAAGAGGTATTAGAAAATGATGAAAAAAATATTGAAGATGAGGTTGATTTAAAGATAAAAATCAAATTATTGTATAAGAAAATTAAATCTGTTTTAAAAGATAGAGAAAAAACTATTATAGAATTGCGATTTGGGCTGAATGGTCATAAACCTAAAACTCAGCATGAAATTGCAGAAATGTTAGGTATTTCTCGTAGCTATGTTTCTAGGATAGAAACTAAAGCTATTAGTAAATTATCTAAGGAATTTAAGGATTAATATTTTTTGTAATTTAAAAATATTGTATTTTGCTATTTATATCTATTTCAAATATAACTATTATATTTTTTATAATAGTTATATTTGTTTAAGAATATTATATTTGTATATTATTTTTTTCTTCTTAAAATCCAACCATTTTCGCATTTAATTGGTATATTTATTAATACTTGTTGTCCTTTAATTCCTGGGCTTATACTATTTATTTCTTCTTTTGTATTAATATCCCATAGTTTTTCGATTTTAAATACTAATGGTTCTAGTTTATATGGTATTAATAATTCCAATTCATCTCCGACTTTTAGTTTATTTTTTATTTCGATTACAGTTTTGTCACTATTATATTTTATAATTTTTCCTCCATATTCATATTGCTCATTGTATTGTCTTCCTCCATATTCTTGTATATCTTTATTATTTTTGTCATTAAAATAAAATGTAGTTAATCCTCTTGTTCTTACTTTTTCTAATTCTTTTAAATATTTTGATCCATCATAATTTTTTGGGTCTTTTATATAATCATCTATTGCTGATCTATATGTATTTATTACACTAGCTATATAATATTCTGTTTTTAATCTTCCTTCTATTTTTAAACTATCTATTCCCATTTCTATTATTTCTGGTATTTCATTAATTAGGCATAAATCTTTTGAAGAGAATATACTTGTGCCATATTCGTTTGTTTCTATAGGCATAAATTCTCCCAAATTATTTTTTTCTTCTGCATATAAGTTATATGACCATCTGCAACTTTGGCTACATTCTCCTAAGTTTGCACTTCTTCCTGATAAAAAGTCACTTAAAAAACATCTTCCTGAATATGAAAAACAGATTGCTCCATGTACAAATATTTCTATTTCCATATCATTTGGCTTATTTTCCATTATGTATTTTATTTGTTTTTTATTTAGTTCTCTTCCTAATATCATTCTTTTAGCTCCATTTTTATACCAAAAATTTGCGGTATGCATACTTACAATGTTTGCTTGTGTACTTACATGTATTGGTATACTTGGTGCGTATTGTTTTATTACTTCTAATACTCCTCCGTCTGCTACTATAATTCCGTCAGGTTTAATTTTTTCTAATATTTTTGCCATTTCTATTATTTCTTGGTATTTATCATCAAATGCAAAAATATTTAGTGTTACATATACCTTTTTTCCTATTTCATGGGCATATTTTATTGTATTTATTAAATCTTCGTTTTCCATATCTGCTCTTGTTCTTAGTGATAATGATGATGTTCCACAATATATTGCATCTGCTCCATATAAGAATGCTATTTTTGCTTTCTGATATGATCCTGCTGGTGCAAGTAGTTCTGGTTTTTGCATTTTTATTTCCTCTTTTCTTTTTAAATTATTATGTTCCAATTCACAGTTTAAAAATTATTTCAATTTCTATATGAAATGAAATTTGTAATATTATTATATATAGGTTTTAGATAAATGTCAAATTTGCCATGTTTTCTTATTTGTGTTATACTATAGTTAGTTGATTGGAGGTTTTTTATATGAATGCTGAGAAAAATGATTTTTTAAATGATATTAAATTTGATCCAAATGAAGTTATTAAAATGCAACAAGATTTTCTTGAAAATGTAGGCAAATCTTATTTAGATATATATAAGGATAAGAATGCTTTTGATGCTACTGAATATATGTGTTATCTTGCTGCTGCTATCCATATGGCTTATAGGAGATGTTATCCTGAACTTTCTGTTTCTATACCTTTTCGTACCAAAAGTGATAATAGCTATTCTCATAATATTCCAAAAGAATTTAAAAAAGGTATATATGGATTAGCAGGTAATAAAAATGCAGAAAGTTTAGAATATTTGCAAGAAAATTATGATAAAACTCCTACTACAAAGGATATTCAAGCTTTAACTGTTGTTCTTGATCATTTTAGGAAAGATATTTCTTTATTGATTGATAATCGTAATGATAAAGTACTTTCAAATGGTTATGTTGTTCATGATTATATGTCATCTGAGGAAGTCCAAAAACTGTTGGCTAAAAAGGAAAAGTATAGAAAGTTTATAATAGATTCTAAAAATAATGATGGAGATATTGAATTGTTTTCTGAAAAGCAATACTTGGAAAAGAAACTTGAATTATTGGAGGCAATAATTGATATGTCTTTCCCTGAATTTACAGAAGAAAGGATTCCATCATTTCAAGATGAGTTGGCAACTACTAAAATTAAGCTTGAAGAAGGTAATTTGGCTTCTTCGATAAATAGTGTTCAGGAAGAAGATTTAAAGTCCTTATTTTCTGATTTAGCTAGCCGATTAGATAATTTGCTAGAATATGCTATTCTAGACGAGACTTTACCTACTGTTTTAAGTCATCCATTTTTAAAAGATAGTTTGGGTGTCACTTTTGAATTTAGCAAATATCGTAAAAAACCTAATGGTTTTGCTGCATATTATTATATTTTGCACACACCATATGATAAGATCGAACTTTTAGCTGAATCTGATTGGGGTTATTATAATAGTAAACGTGGTTCTGCTTTCCATAGTGGTGAACCTGGAAAAAGCTTTGATCCTACAAGTTTTTTTGAATATGTTAATCCTGAAAACGAAACTATGCCATTAGATAAATTTTTAGAAGCTGTTGATAAACCTGAAAGAGTCCTTGAAACTCCTAAGCTTGCTAATATATATAAAGAAAAATTGTCTCATATTAAAATTAAAGACAAAATTAATGTTATGGATGCTCCAGTTGGTTTAATTAGACAGTTTTATCCAGATTATGACCCTGAGATTTATGATAAAGATCCTGATGTTATGATAAAAGAATTAATTACTGAAGGTAAGATTTCTGAAGAATATGCCAATACATATGTAGACACAAACGAATATTTATATAATACTGCACTTTCTTATTCTCCTGCATTATTTAGAGCTGTATCTGGTTCAGGATTTTCTTTAAATGCAGCTATTCAACATCAAGATATTGTTGATGAGTTTACTGAGGTTTTACGTAAAAAAGATTCTATGACTTTACTTGGCAATTTATTATTAGAGCGTTTATCTACTATACTAGAAACAACGAAAAAAGATGATGAACATAATGTAAGAAAAAACGAGTTTTTATCTAAATTGCCTAAACAAATAACTTATACACAATTAATAGAATATGGTGAAAGATTAAAAGATAAAAAATTAGAAAGTACTGAAAGCGAATTGGAATATTAAATTTATTTTACCCCCTGACTTGTTCAAGTCAGGGGGCTTTGGTGCTAACTCCTTAAGATTATGGACTGGACTTCTTCCCAGTCCCATTCGGGGATATCTGTCACATATGTTTCGATACCACCGTTATCATTCCTCACTGTGATCCTTATGTCATAGTCATATTTGCCAAACCACAGTAGGGTGTCTACTGCCTTTTCGTTGTACAGGTAGAAGTAACCTGCATCATCCGTCGAAAGCATGTAGTCTTTCCGTAGGCTACTTGGATTTAGCAATCCTTCTCCTAGCCTTTTTTTGACTAGTTTCATATTTTTACTAGGTATCCTAGTATAATATGTTTTGATGCTTCCGTCTTTGTCACAATATGTGACATTGACCTCCTCTAGGTCCACTGGGTGAGCCCAAAGGATTGCTTGGTATCCCTCATCTTGGAGTTGCCAAAGCCAGTTTTCAACTTCACGGTGATCCGTAAAATTGTATATACCGGCTACCTTGCCATTAGTTTCTGTTTCATTTTCAGAAACTGAAACTATTTCATGTTTTTTTGTCACATCTGTGATTGCTATTGCTATTATTATTCCTAGCAATAACCCTGCTAAAATTAAAATTATTACGTGTTGCCGTTGTTCTAATTTTGTCATAAAGTAGTCCTCCTTGAATAATAATTTTTAGCACCATCCCACAATTCAATTATTTTGTAGGAATTATGTGCAAGTATCTATTAAAATTATACTATATTTACATAATTTTGTCAAAATGTTATTTTTTTATACTTACAGCTAAACCATCACCAACTTCTAATATTTCTGTATTAAAATCTTTATTTTCTGTAATATTTTTTATATATTCTCTTAGATTTCTAACAGCAGTACGTTGCTTATGTTTATTATAATCACTCATTACATATCCTTTATATAATATATTATCAGCAAAAATTATCCCCTTGTCATTTAACATTCTAATTGAATTCTCTAAAAAGAATGGATATTTTCCTTTTGCTGCATCAATAAAAATCATATCATATTTATTATCTAGATTTGGTAATATATCTATTGCATCACCTTCAAATAAGTTTATTTTATCTTTTACTCCAACTTTTTCAAAGTTTTCTTTAGCTTGTTTTATTCTATCTAATTCTCTTTCTATTGTATCTATTTTTCCATTTGGAGCTAAAAATTCTGAAAAACATATTGCTGAATATCCAACAGCTGTACCAATTTCTAAAATTCTATTTGGTTTGTTTTTATTTATATATTTTTCTATTACTTCTAATGTTTCATCCATTATTATTGGAATATGTTCTTGTATAGCTTTTTGTTTTATTTTTTCTAGTTCTTCTCTATTCATTTTTTATCTCATTTCCTTCACTGTAAATTTATAGTTCAACTTCTTTTTGTTTTATTTGTCTTTCTAATTCTTTTATTTTGTATAGTGGCATATCGTATTCTATAATTTCATATGTTTCGCTAGATGAATATCCTCCTTTTAATAATGCTTTCACATCTTCTTCTAGTTGAAGGTATTCTTGTTGTTTTTGAGGATTGTTTTTTATATAATTATTTTTTAATCTTGTTATATATTTTAAAGTTATTCCCTTATATTTTAATAAATTATATATCTGTTTTGTAGTTTTATTTTGTCTTATGTATTGTTCTATTTCTTCTTTTTGAACTTTTTTATTATATTTTTGTTTTTTTCTTTCATTTTTTTGATATATTCTTTTTATTCTTTTTGTCTTTCCAAATTGTCTATCATTATCTGTTAGCATTTTTTGTAAATCAGCAATCTCTCTTCTTTGCTCTTTGCTTAAGTTTAGCAAGCTTGTATATTTTGCTAAATTTGTATAAGCTACATTTCTATCATATATTATTTCATATAATTTTGTAATTAAAAATATTGATTTTCCAATATCATTAAATGTTTCTAGTTTTTTTATGACTTCTTGTAAATTTTCTCTTGTTATTTCTCCTCTACTTAATTTTTGTATTGTTTCTCGATAATATTTTCTTTCTTCTTTTGCTCTAGTTTGTCTTTTTTCTTTCTCTAATTGTTCTTTTTTATTTAAATAATCTTCAACTTTTTTGTCATTTTTTATATCTTCTCTAGTTTTTGATATTTCACTTATGACTCTTCTATAACTTTCTTTAGTAAGTGTCTCTTCTGTATCTATATATTTATTTAAGGCATTTATTTTTTCTATTTTATCTTCTGTCATCATTGCTTTTATGTTTAGTAATTCAATTAGGCTTTTATCAAAATTTGGATATTTTCTAGCTTCTTCTATTTTCTTTGATATATCATCTTTTGTTAAAATTCCATGTAAAAAGTCTTTTTGGATTTTATCAATAAATTCTATTCTTGATTCTTCTGTATAACTTTTTTGTTTTTCTTGTTCAAGTTGATTCTTAATTTTTCTTTCTTCTATTAGGTTATTTACTCTTTCCAATCTTTTTTGAGCTTTAATGTTAGTTCCTCTTTTTGAATTATTTAAAATTCTTTCTAATGTTTCTTTTTCCTTTTCTATTTTTCCATTATCTCTTTGAATTTTAGATAAATACCATAAAGCTATTTCATCTTTATTGTCAATGTTTAATAAATCTTTTATCTCTATTTCAGCTTGCTTCTCTTCCCCTATATTATATAGTGCTTTTACTAGTTTTTCTCTTGCTATAATTTCTCTTGGATACATTAGTAATATACTTTCTGCCATCTCTTTTATCTGTTGAAATATTTTTAAGTAATTTTCTTGAAGAATTTTTTGTTTATTTGAATTTATTCCTTGCCTTTCAAGAATTCCTTGTTGCTTTTCTGTTTCTGTTAAAATGCTTCTTTCTAGTGAAGCAATTTTTTTATATAATTCTTTCTTTTTTATTAAATTACCATCTATTGGTATATTTTGTTTCTTACATTCAAGAATCTCTAATTCATCAACATATTTCTGATTGTTTGGTTTTAATTCTAAGAGTAATTTCATATATTCTATCGCTTTATCATAGTTTCCTGATTTTTCTTCTATAATTGATAATCCATTTATAATCTCTTCTGTTTTATAAGCTGATATCAATTCTTCTCCTACTGCTCTTGCTTTATTCAAGTCATTTAATCTTATATATGCATACATTAAATTAGTTCTAAGGTTTATATCATTTGGTAATATCTCTAAAGCTTTTTCTATATTGTCTTTTAATTCTAAATTTATACTTTTTCTTTTTTCACTATTTTTTTCTAATTGTTGTTCTTTGTTTAATCTAAATATAATTGATTTATATATTTTAAAATTTTTTTCATTTACTTCCATTTTTATAATCCTCTATTTATATTTTTATTTAATTATATATTATTTTTTTTTAGTTATCAATAGTAGTTTTTAATATTTATTAGTTCAAAAAATTATTTTACATAAGAAAAATCTTTGAATTTTCTTAAAATATGTCGGTATATGTCTTCTCTATTAGAAAAGTCAGTATAACTTTCCTAATAGAGAAATAAATAAGAGCCAAACCGGCTCTTATTTATTTTCAACTTTTCTAGACATCATACATATTGTATTATATCTGCATTCGGTACATTCTCCTTTGCACATAGGACAGGTTAACCTAAGTGTGCAACTTAAACATTCTAGTTGGTGGCAGTATATATATGGACATACATCTATATCACAATTAATACAGCCTTTGTTTTCAGAATCTAATATACACCTCCGTTGAATTTTAGAGGGCTTTTCTAAGTTTTTACCCATAGATTTTCCTCCTAATAATTTTTTGATATTACATATTATATATTTATTTTTTGGTTATGTCAATCTTTTTTAGGTAAAGATATTACTAACCTATCTGTCTTTTTGATTTCGTTGTTCTATTTTTTCTTTTTTTCTAATAAATCCTTTTGCTACATTTGTTACACATTGCCTTATATCTAAATTATTTTTAAACCAATAGTCAAATTTTTGTATTATGTCATCTTGCATAATTAAGTCTATAGCATCATTAAAACTATGCCCTTTTTCAATATATTCTATAACCTTTTTTCCAATATATTTTCTATTCTCTGTGTCTTCATTGTTTTTTGCTTTTTCTTTTGCTTTCTCTTTTTGGTAACAATATTCTGCAGCATATGAAATTTCTATTCCTGATATTCTTTTTCCCATATAACCCCTCCATTATCTATTTATTTCTATTGGCTCTTTCTCTTTCTTTTGTATCTAGTATTTTCTTTCTTAGCCTAATTGATTTTGGAGTAACTTCTACTAGTTCATCATCTTGGATAAACTCTATTGCCTTTTCTAAAGACATTTGTATTGGTGGTACTAAGCGTAGTGCATCATCTGATCCTGATGCTCTTGTATTTGTTAAGTGTTTTTCTTTACATACATTTATGCTTAAATCTTCTCCTCTTGAATTTAGTCCTACTATCATTCCTTCATATACATCTACACCTGGTCCTATGAATAATTCTCCTTTATCTTGTGCATTATATAGTCCATATGTTACTGATTTTCCTGTTTCAAATGCTACTATTGTTCCTCTTACTCTTGATACAACATCTCCTTTATATGGTTCATAGCTGTCAAATATGTGGTTCATTGTTCCTTCACCTTTAGTGTCTGTTAAAAACTCTGTTCTATATCCTATTAATCCTCTTGCTGGTATTTTGAATTCTATTTTTGTATGACCTTCTTCAGCAGGCTCCATATTTACCATTTCAGCTTTTCTTTTTCCTAGTTTTTCAATGACATTTCCGACACAATCATCTGGTACATTTACAACTAATCTTTCAATTGGTTCACATTTTACACCATCAATTTCCTTAAATATTACCTTTGGTCTTGATACCAATAGTTCAAATCCTTCTCTTCTCATTGTTTCTATTAATACAGATAAATGTAATTCCCCTCTTCCAGATACTTCAAATGAGTCTGGTGTTTCTGTTTCTTTAACTCGTAAACTTACATTTCTTTCTAATTCTTTAAATAATCTATCACGAATATGACGAGATGTTATATATTGACCTTCTTTTCCTGCAAATGGTCCATTATTAACACTGAATGTCATTGATACAGTTGGTTCATCTATATCTACAAAAGGTATTTTTTCTGGGTGATTTAAATCACATATTGTATCACCAATATTTATATTTGGTAATCCTGCTAATGCCACTATATCTCCAGCACTAACTTCTTCGACTTCTTGTCTTTTTAATCCTATATGTGTATATAATTTTGCAATTCTTCCTTGTGTTATTTTGTCTTCTTTTCCGCATATTGCAACTGGCATGTTTAATTTTATTGTTCCTCTTTCTATTCTTCCTATTGCAATTCTTCCTACATAGTCGTCATAATCTATATTTGATACTAGCATTTGTGTTGGACCTTCTATATCGCAATTTGGTGCTTGTATTGTATTTACAATTGTTTCAAATAAACATGTTAGGTCTTTTGCGTCATCTTCTAAATTCATTTTTGCTATTCCATTTTTTGCTGATGCATATACAACAGGGAAGTCTAATTGTTCATCTGTTGCATCTAATTCAATAAATAATTCTATTACTTGATCTACAACTTTTTCAGGAGTTGCCCCAGGTCTATCTATCTTGTTTATTACAACTATTGGCTTTAGCCCAAGTGCTAGTGATTTTTTTAATACTTCTCTTGTTTGTGGCATTGCCCCTTCAAATGCATCTACTAATAAAAGGACTCCATCAACTGTTTTTAAAACCCTTTCTACTTCTCCTCCAAAGTCCGCATGTCCAGGTGTATCTACAATATTTATTTTTATGTCTTTATACATTACTGATGTATTTTTAGATAGTATTGTTATTCCTCTTTCCTTTTCCAAATCGTTTGAATCCATTACTCTTTCTTGTACTTGTTCATTTTCTCTAAATACATGGCTTTGTTTAAGCATTGCATCTACTAATGTTGTTTTTCCGTGATCTACGTGTGCAATTATCGCAATATTTCTTATTTTTTGGTTGTTCATTTTTTATCCCTCTTTCTTACTACAAGTATTTTTTCAAATTTTAACTTCTAGGAGTTGTGACTTCCTAGAAGTTATGTAAATTTTTCTCTAAATAAACTTATAAAATTATATAACAAATTGCTTATTTTGTCAACTCAATTATATTTTCCATAATTTCCTCTGTTACTTTGTCTAACACTTCTTTATCTTTACTTCCTTTGTATTTGCTATAATCTAGTGGTTTTCCATATGTAATTGTTATTTTATGTTGTTCTTTAGTTCCTCCTTTTATTCCACATGGTACAACTTTTGCTCCGCTTCTTATAGCAAAAAAAGCTACTCCATCTTTTACTTTTTCTCCTTTTTCCATTCCATTTCTTGTTCCTTCTGGGAATAGGGCTATACATTTTCCTTCTTTTAAGTCCTTTAAGGATTTCTTTATTGCTGATACATCTTTTTCATCTCTTTTTACAGGTATGGCTTCAAATGCCCATCCTAAAAAAGCCAAAAACTTATTTTTATATAGTTCTTCTTTTGCTAAAAACTTCATATCTCTTTTTGCTGTTACTACCATAAGTGGTGGATCTAGATAGCTTCTATGGTTACCACAAAATATAATTGGACCTTTTTTTGGTACATTTTCTGTTCCTTTTATTTCTGCTTGATAAACAATTTTAAACCATATAAATAAAGCTCCTCTTACTATAAATTTGACTATTTCTTTAAAAAACTTTTTCATTTTTATCACATATCCTTTTCTATAAATCAGAATTAATATTTACTTCTTTTTTTATTTATGATTTCTATTATTTTTTCTACTACTTCATTTATTGTTAAATTAGTTGAATCTATGTATATGGCATCTTCTGCTTGTTTTAGTGGTGCAATTTCTCTATGTGAATCATAACTATTCCTTTTTTTTATATCCTCTAATACTTGTTTATATGTAACTTCTATTCCTTTCTCCTTATTTTGTTTGTATCTTCTTTTTGCTATTTCTTCATCTGTGGCATCTAAATATATTTTTACATTTGCATTTGGAAATACTACTGTACCTATGTCTCTTCCTTCCATAATTACGTTTTTATTTTGTCCCATCTTTCTTTGTAATGGTGTAATTTTATTTCTTACTATAGGAAGTGCCGAAAATGCTGATACATTTTTATCAATATTTGGCATTCTTATTTCCTTTGTTACATCTTTTCCATTTAAAAATACTTTTTGTTTTCCATCTTGATTTTCCATTTCTATTGATATTTTATTCATCATTTCTTCAATTTTTTCGTTTTCTGTAGGCCTAATATTTTTATTTAATGCTTCTACTGTAACACATCTATACATTGCCCCTGTGTCTATAGTAATAAAACCCAATTTTTCAGCAACTAATTTGGTCACTGTTCCTTTTCCACTACCTGCTGGTCCATCTATTGCTACTATAAATGACATTTTACTTCCTTCTTTCTATCTATATATTTTCTTTGATTTGAGGTACATATATATTTTTAACAATTATTTCCATATCTACTATATTCATTGATGTTAATTGCTCTATTTCTTTTATAGCTTTTTCTTTAAATTCTTTTGTTTCTTTCATTACATTTACCCCATATGTCGCGGTTATTTCCATATATATACCTGCTCCATCTCCGTAATTTGATACTCTTACTTTTTGAATTTTGTGTATTCCTTTTGTCTTACTTGCTAAATATTCTAGAATTTGTCTGAATACTGTATCTGAAATTGTGAAATTTCCCAGATAACTAAATGTTGGTCTTATTATTGATTTTTCTGATATATATGGCTTTTGTCCCTTTCCTTTACTTTTAAATATTTGTAGTGGATCTAATAAATATCCTGAAAAATCCTTTTTTATTTCAAATGTTGGTACAGGTATAACATGTTTTCCTTCTGTTACTCTTATTCTTCTTGCTGTTTCCATTTCTTGCTTTGTTGCTACATCTTGTATGTAAATTGTTTCTTTTATTTGTGGTAATCCTAAATTTGATGCTATCTTTTGTACCATTCCATCTGATGTTCCTAGTATTAAAATTTTATCCGGCTTATATTTTTTAAATGCTTTTATTATTTCTTGTTTTTCTTCTTCTTTATAAAATAACGCATGTTTTACTGTCTCTATTTTTGTTGGTGCCTTTTTTGCTGATTCTCCTGCTATAACCTCATTATCTTTTATTAATAATCCATCATCTATTATGTAATCTATATTTTTTTCTCCCGCTACCATTTGTGCTCTATAACTTTTTCCTGTTCCTGATGGTCCAACAAATGCATATACTTCTATCTTGTTTCCAAATATTTCTTTTAATAATGTCATATTTATTATCATTCCTTTCATAAGGCACAAATATATTTTTCTTTTAAATATTTTCTTTTTGTGATTATTTTTAATTTTGATAGTCATATTGACTTAAAACTGGATATTCATAGTTTCTGCCTTCTTGTGTAAATTGTGTATTTGGTATATGGTCTTTATTCATTTTTAAACTTCCTTTTAAAAAATATTTGTATTTTATATCATTGCTTATTGTTCCGTTTCCAATTATTACAGGATCATCCCATGTTGCATCTACAGCATACCAAGAGTTACTTATTTTTACGTAATTCCAAGCATGATTTTCTGTTTCTCCTTTTGAATTTGTTGCCTGTCCAATTACCATAACACAAGGAATTTGCATCTCGTCTAATAAATATTTGAAAGCTTTTGCATATCCTTCACATACACTTTCTTTATTTACTAATGCTCCATATATGTTATATATATTATCTTTTGCTAGTGTTGAGTCATATTCTACATTATTTACTAAATAATCATGTATCATTTTTATATTATTATATGTATTATTTGTTTTTTGTGATATTATTTGATTTTTTATTTTTTCTATCATATCTATTGCTTGTTCTACTTGGCTTTGTGATGTATATTCATCTGAAAAATAATTTGGTTGCGAACCATTATTTATAAATACTTTGTATGTTTTTTTATTTCCTCTAGTTGTTGTTTCTATGTTTAGATATAACTTATTTGCTGATATATAAAATATTTTTGGATTGTCATATAAATATGATTCTACTGCAGATTGGTAATATTCTCCTAATTTTTGTTCTCCTCCTGATGTTGATAGCAAATCTGAAAAAGTTGTTCCTAGGTCTATTGTTGCTGTTCCAGTTTTCATTTTTTCTTCATTTGCTTGTAGTGCTTTATATATTGTTTGAGCTTCAGGTTCTAATTGCTCATAAAAATATCCATCTGTTTCTATTTTACTATAATCTATATTTGTTTTATTTGTTGTTGGTGTCTGTGGTATTTCTGTTATATTTTCTATTATTTGTGGTGTTTCAATGTTTTCTTCTTTTGTATCTTCAAATAATGTTGAATATGTTGATACAAAGTTTTCTACATCTGTTGCAATTGATTCATTTGATGTAATTTCTTTATATATTATTATTCCTAGACATACTAGAATAATTATAATTAACAATATTACTACTGACATTATAAATCCTGTAATTTTACTTTTCATCTATCATCTTCCTTTTTCTTTTGATACAAATTTATTATAGCATTTTATTAAATTTTTGTCTATCTATTTTTTTAGTTCTACGTGTTTTCTCTATTAGAAAATTCAGTATGGCTTTTCTAATAGAACATAAAGATGAGCATACTAAGTATTTTCTAGTAATTTTAGAAAATTTGTATGCTCATAATATCTTTTAAATTAATCATCAAATAATAATTTTATTCCCCATAAACCAGATATTCCAACTAGTGCATATATTATTCTACTTATTACTGTCATTTCTCCAAATATTGCTCCTACTAAGTTGAAATTGAATATTCCTATTAATCCCCAGTTTATAGCTCCTATTATTATTAGCACTAAGGCTATTTTGTCTATAATTTTCATTTTTTACTTTCCTTTCTTGCTTTTTTAAGCATTATTTTTATTATTTTATGTTTTTTGTTGTTATTTTATTCAAATATTATAGACAAATTTTTTTACTAATTTTTAATTTTTTGAATTTGTGTGCTGTATTAAGTACAATTTTATATTAAATCTTTTTGCTTTCATCTAAAATATCTTTAGTAATATTAGATTTATCAAATTTTTTAGCTATTAATGCAACTATTCCAACAATTAAAAATATAATTGCATACATTATAAGTCCCATATGCCAATCTCCTTTAATTAGTGTTGCTCCTGCATATGTTGATGATATTACTGATGGAAATCTTGCTAGTGTTGATATTATTATAAATCTTTTGGGATTTATTGGTAATAGTCCTGCTATGTATGTTAATATATCTTTTGGTGTTCCTGGTATAAAATATAATATTAGCATTATATATTCTATTTTTTTAGGGTGTTTAAATAGTTTGCTATTTTCTATTTTGTCAATTTTTTCTTTACTTACTACTGTATATACAAAATTTCTTCCTATTTTTCTTACTAAGAAAAATATTATTGTTGTAGTTATTATTATTGATATTGTTATGAAACAAAATCCTCCTATTGTTCCATAGCACATTCCTGCTAATATTTCTATTGGTTCTCCAGGTAATATTGGTAATATTATTTGTGCAAATTGTAATCCTAATAACATTAAAATTCCAATAAATCCTGATTCTTGAATTTTTATTTTAAAATTTTCTCTTCCTTGTGGTTTAAATAGTTCTTGCATTATTGGATATAAATATATTGTAAATCCTATTAAAAACAATATTATTATTACAAATATTATTATTTTTATAATTTTATATTTTTTTTGTTTTTCCATCTTTACTGTTATTACCTCCAGCATATATATTTTTTCATTATATTTAATATATTAACAAATTTTTGAATTATTTTGTTAGGTTCGTGGTGTTCATTATTACTATTTTTCTTGTAATATTATACTACTTTTTTTTGAAAAGTCTATGAATTTTTTCTTAATTTTCATAATTTTGCAATTTTTTATTATTTGTAAATATTTACATATTGACTTAAATATAAAAAGATAGTATAATATTAATGTTATATATGGGGATGTAATGGTTTCGACATCTCACTAGATATATAGATAGCAAGTAGTGGATTCTCGTTGGCCACTTAAAAAAACGGGAACTTAAATATAAATGCAGATAATAATGAATATGCATTAGCTGCCTAAGTGTAGCTACGCTTTACCTTTAGTCCTACTCTATCGGATAAAGTGTCATTTTTGTAGGAAACAAAGCCGTTCTTGCTCTTAGAATGGTGGGTATTTAAAGAGCTTACAATTAATCTTTTTTGTTTATTAAAAATTTTAATTGGAATTATTTTAATAAACTAAACTTGTAGAAGTCTATGTTGAAAGTGTTATGGACAGGAGTTCGACTCTCCTCATCTCCACCAATGACGTTTTTGTTCAAACTTTTTATAGAATAGAAGATATAGAAAAATGATTGTATAAATATATATTTTTTAAATTAAATAAACTTTTTTTAATTTTTGTCATAATATATATTGGTGATTAATTTGAATATTGTAAATATTAATAATAAATATAATTATAGTATATTAATGCAAAATCTTATTTCTTTAATTCGTATATACCCTTTTCTTAATTTGCAAGTTATTGGTAAAAGTGTTTTAGGTAAAAATTTGTATGTTGTTAGACTTGGAAAAGGTTCAAATAAAGTATTTTATTCTGCCAGCTTTCATGCAAATGAATGGATAAATTCTGTTGTTTTAATGAAGTTCATTGAAGATTATTGCAGTTCATATATTAATAATACATCTCTATATGGCTATAATATTAAAGATCTTTTTAATTATTCTTCAATTTATATTATGCCTATGGTTAATCCTGATGGTGTAGATTTAGTTACTGGTTTTTTACCTGCTACGTCTCCCATTTATTTGAAAATTCTTAAGATAGCTAATGGTTTTTCTAATATTCCTTTTCCTGATCGGTTGGAAAGCTAATATTACTGGTGTGGATTTAAACTTACAATTTCCTGCTGGATGGGAGCAAGCTAAAAAAATAAAATATCAGCAAGGTTTTACTAAACCTAGTCCTCGCGATTTTGTTGGATTTGGTCCACTTACCGAGCCTGAATCCTTATCTATTTATAACTTTACATTAAGTCATGATTTTAGATTAGTTTTAGCTTATCATACTCAAGGCAAGGAAATTTATTGGCAATTTCAAAATTATAATCCACCTATGAGTTATGAAATTGGTAAAAAATTGGCAGATGTAAGTGATTATAAATTAGCTAAAACTCCTTATAATTCCAGTTTTGCTGGATACAAGGATTGGTTTATACAAGACTTTAACAAGCCTGGATATACTATTGAATCAGGTTTTGGTAAAAACCCACTTCCTATTTCTCAATTTGACGAAATTTACAAAAATAATCTTGGTATTTTAGTTTTAAGTTCTATTTTATAAATTTATTATTTAATGTTTAGTAATAGATTATTTTGCACATAAATTTATTTCATAAAATTGGCTCAGAACAAATTAACGGAAAGCCAAAGAGAAACGTTAAATTAGTATAAAATTATAAGTCTTTCCGATTTGTTCTCTATTAGAAAAGTTAGTATGACTTTTCTAATAGAGATGTTGTGTCTTGTACTAATTTTTGTTTATTTTTATTCCAACAATTATTCCTGTAATAATGAATAATATAAAAATGCATATTATTATTAGTGTAGTTCTTTTTTCTTTTCTTTCTTGCTTATTTGATTTGTTATATTGTGTATTTTGTGCTACAACTTTTTGTGCCTCATACGTTTTTTCTAATTTTTGTTTATTTTCTTTTTGTTTTTCTAAAAAATCCCCTTCTTCTTTACTATTTCTTTTATGCACATTTATATTAAATTCTTTTTTTGTTATACCATCTTGTGCTGTAATTATAATTTT
Source organism: uncultured Clostridia bacterium (assembly GCA_944388755.1). Lineage (GTDB taxonomy): Bacteria > Bacillota > Clostridia > TANB77 > CAG-508 > CAG-269. The sequence goes on from CALXJY010000003.1 coordinate 22,492, forward strand.
TATATTATTATTTCCTTCTTTCAATCTATTATTACCTATTATTTCTGATTTAGCATTTTCATTTTCGGGAATAGCTAAAATATTTAATTTTTCTATATCTTTAGAAATTTCTACTTCATAATTTATTATATTATTATCAAAATTTGGATACAGTAGTACATTTTCGATAGCTAATGTTTCTAAATTTGTATTTGATATTTCTATATTATCAATATTGTCATCTTCTATATTATATAATTTAACAGCCTGTTCTATTTGTTGTAATCCTAAAATATGTCTTTGAATTAGCAGTAAATCTACAGATGTTGGTTTTCCTCCGTTCTTTCTTATATTACATGCCTTTTGATATATTGTGTCTAATTTTTGTATTTCTAATATATGTCTCTGTAAAACTAGTAAATCAACACTATTTATTTTTCCGTCTCCATTGGAATCTCCATATATTATTATACTGTATTTTCTTAGAATTTCATTATTTCTCTTAACCAATATTTTTGTATTTGTTCCTACTTTATCATCATCTTTTAAAATTTCGTTTTTATCATTTACAATTTCAATTTTCAAATCTGTTGATATGCTATCTTTGATGTGTTTTACAGTATTTTCATTATAATTTATACCACTTATTTCTCTTCCTTCAACTATTATATTGTTACCAAAATTTATATTTATTTCTTCATCTGATTCTACAAAGTCGTCTTCTATATCAGGTAATTGTTCTACTTCATCTACGTATTTTTGAAAGATATAGCCAATTACTCCATTTTCTAATTCAACCTTGTCCCAACTTTCTCCATTATTTATACCTTTTTTTAATCTTATTAATTTATCTTTATTTGTTACCGTTGTTATAATTTCATATGATGTGCTTGGTCCAGTTCTTATATTTACATTTCCGAGATGCATTTACTTTTACTTGTTTATTATCTTGTATAAAATCATTTTGGTTAATGTCTGGACTTTCAGTTGGAGTTTGTGGCATATTATCATATATTGGGATTACGAAATTTATTGTAGTATCTATTATTCCTGATTTTTGATATCCATTATATATTGATTTAGATTCGCTATATGGTGCTAATATATTTGTCATATATTGATGCCAAAATAGTTCTCCGTTTTTATTGTCATATACATGGAATTTTTGCAAATATATTGTATTTTGTCCAATATTTATATAGCTAGAACCAATAAATATTCCTCCTCCTGTAATAGATTTTTCTTTATTATTCCATGGTATTAAATATTTATCTTTTGTGCTTTGGCTTGCTCCATTACCATCTTTTGCATATTGCAAACCTTTTTTTATTGCCCCCATTAAATCTGTTGAACTTGTTGCTCCAATATTATAAAAATTATATAAGCCTTTATATCCTTCTACATCTCCACTTATTGATTTATGCGTTAGAAATGGACCAACTTCTTGTTTTATTCTAGATGCTAAGTGATATGAGCTTACATATGATGTTGTTCCTCCTTTTAGAATTAATTCTGAATATTTTTCACTCATGTTTATTATGTTCCCATTTGAATCTAAATATGAAACTTTGTTTTTATAGAACTCTGTTCCATATAATATTTTTTCTATACTTTCTAAATTATTAGTATTTTTATTATATGATAATTCTTCAAATTGAAAAATTCTTACCTCATTTAGAAAGTTTCTTGGGTCTAAACAATATTCTACCGCTTGTTTTGAAGAATCTACCCATCCTCCATCAATTTCTACATCATATTCTCCCGGTTTTTTATTTTTCCAAGTATCTTTATAATTTTTTGGTACTAGGTTTTTGCCAAAAACATTTTCTTGTGATACCACATAATTCCAATCTAAATTTGTATATAGTGCCGTGAAATGCCAATCAGGATGTTTTTTTAAAAGTAGTTCTAAATATGGCTTATAACTATTTGGGAAATCCTCTATCCCATTAAATTTGGTTGATGCTTTACCTTCTATATTATATATTAATAATATTAATACAGGTATTAGCATTATTAATATATAAATTATCTTTTTTATTTTCTTTTTCATAAAATTCCTTTCTTTTATAGATTTTCTTTTGCTTGTACAATTATTCTAAGTAAAGAGTCACTTGTACATGTTATTAGTGTTACTTTTCTACCTGTTGTGTCTTGATTTAAACATTCTACATTTTCAGGTGTTACTTTTTCTATATTGTATACTGTATATTCTACTTTTCCAATATCATTATCTGTTATATATATTTTTTCTCCTATTTCTAATTTTTTTAGGTTTGAAAACATGTTAATATTTTTAAAATTATGTCCTGCAATACAGAAATTACCTATTTGATTAGGATTTGCTCCCCAAAACTTTGTAACAGATATGTTTAATGCTTGAACAGAATAATTTTTTAATACGTATGTTTCTAAGTTTATACTGGGTATCTCCAATTTTGCACATACATCATACCCTTTATATTCTTGGATTATTTTTTCTTTTTGATATTCTTTTAATTTATTTGTATTTTGCTTTGAAACTACAATGATGTTTTCTTCAATATTGTTTTCTGTATTATCAATTTTTTGTTCACTAATTGGTATTTTATTGTCTTCATATTTTTCTATTATTAACCAAATCATCAATAAAATTATAGTAATTAAAATCATTATACTTATAATATATTTTTTCATGATATTCTCCTCTAATGTATTTTATCTATTAGAAAAATCAGCATGACTTTCCTAATAGATAATTAAATGGGACATGATTTTAAATTTTTGCATGTCCCTAAATTTTATCTATTTCTTTTTCTTTATAATTATAAAAATTGTTGCTAATAATATAATTGTAGCTATAATTGGTATATATATATTTATGCCTGTTTTTGGTAATACAGTTGGCATATTTGTATTTTCGTCTTTTGCTTCATTTACAGTTTCATTTATTATTTCATTTTGTTCAGGTGTTGTATTTTCTGTGTCTTCAGGCTGTGTATTTTCTTCTGATATTGTAAAATTAAATGTCTTTTCAGCTATTACACTATCTGAGTTATCTCTATCTATTAATTTTAGTGTTATTGTATAATCTCCTGTTTTACTAAATATTCCTCTTAAATTTAATACTTGTAATACATCTTTTCCACCTATTTTATATCCTTGGGCATCTCCCCATCCATTTTGTATAATGTCATGTTCTAAATTGTTTTCATCTTTACCTATTAGATTTACTGTTCCATCTGATGGAGTTGTTGCTGAAGCAATTAATCTTGCATGTTCATAATAACGTCCCATTGGTGATGAATATGATAGTTTCATATCATTTTCTTTACCTTGTATTAAATTTTCTGTTGGTTCTAAATTTAAAGTATAATCCACATATTGTGGCTCTACTGTTATGTTTTTTACTATTGGAGATGTTATATCATCATAGGTTACTGATGCATCTTCATTTGATAATCCTTCAGCTGTTACCGTTATTTCTGTTGGATTTGATGTTGTTATATCATCTTTTGCTTTAAAAATTATACTCATATTTTCTCTTGGGTTTGTTCCTCCTGTTGAATCATAATAAGTTACTTTTACTTTATCTGATAAGTCATTTGCTGTTCCTCCTTCTGCTGATACATAACTAAATATTTTGTTATCATATGCAAAGTCAAATGTATATGCTCCTAGTTTTTTTCCAAATTCTACTGTTACTTTTACTTCTTCTCCTTGTTTTACAGTTGTTTTATCTGTATTTATTTGTATTGTATCAAGTGAGTCTGCAAATACTTTTCCTGTAAAAATTGTCATTAAAAGTAATGTCATTATTGTAATAATAGTAATTGTTTTCTTCATTGTTATTCCTTTCCGAAGGCTTTTTGAAATGTTTTATTCCTTCTTTTTTTAAATTTTCTATATTTTTATTATGTGTTTTTTTATGATTTTTATTTTTTTAATTTTTGTATTTTTTTACATTTTTTTCAAATTATAATAATTTGTGTGCAATGTGTTTTATCTATTAGAAAAGTCAGCATGACTTTACTAAGAACAAATCGGAAAGCCTTAAAATTTGCAATAATTTATCTTTTCTCTTTGGCTTTCCGTTAATTTGTTCTGCGCCAAATTTATGTAATAAATTTGTGTGCAACGTGTTTTATCTATTAGAAAAGTCAGTATGACTTTCCTAATAGATAAATAAAAAAACAGCCATTAAGCTGTTTCTTTATTTTCAGGATATTCTCTTTTCTTTTTTAGTCTTGCTGGTGCTATTGTTCTTTCTTCATTTATAATAACATTTGGTTTTGCATTTTGTAAAACTGTTTCTTTTGTTATTGTGCATTTTTCAATTCTTGAATCTGATGGAATATCATACATAATGTCTCTCATTATTTCTTCAATTATTGAACGTAAACCTCTTGCTCCAGTTTTTCTTTCTATTGCTTTATCTACTATTGCTTCTAATGCTTCTCTTGTAAATTCTAATTCTACACCATCAATTTCTAATAGTTTTTTGTATTGTTTTACTAGTGCATTTTTTGGCTCTGTGGCAATTTTTATTAAAGCTTCTCTATCTAAATCTTGTAATGTTGCTATTATAGGTAACCTTCCTATAAATTCAGGTATTAATCCAAATCTTAACAAATCTTGTGGTAATAGTTCTTTAAATATTTCATACTTATTTATTTCTTTTTTGCTTTCTATTTTTGTTCCAAAACCTATTAGTTTTTCACCAGTCCTATCTTTTATTATATTTTCTAATCCTTCAAATGCTCCTCCACATATAAATAAAATATTTTCTGTGTTTATTTGTATCATTTCTTGGTTTGGATGTTTTCTTCCACCTTGTGGAGGTACTGATGCTATAGTTCCTTCGATTATTTTTAATAATGCCTGTTGTACTCCTTCACCACTAACATCACGTGTTATAGATGGATTTTCAGATTTTCTAGTTATTTTATCTATTTCATCTATATATACAATTCCTTTTTCTGCTTTTTGTACATCACCATCTGCTGCCTGAATTAATTTTAATAAAATATTCTCAACATCTTCTCCAACATATCCTGCTTCTGTAAGTGTTGTAGCATCTGCTATTGCAAATGGTACATTTAAAGTTTTTGCCAACGTTCTTGCAAGTAATGTTTTTCCACACCCTGTTGGTCCTAATAATAATATATTGCTTTTCTGTATTTCTACATCATCATCTTTCTTATTACTTTCTTCTTCATGTGCTATTCTTTTATAATGGTTATATACTGCAACTGATAATGTTCTTTTAGCATCTTCTTGCCCAATAACATAGTCATCTAGTGTTTTCTTAATTTCCTTTGGACTTGGTATTTCTTCTGATAATGTGTATCCCATTTCTTCGTCTGAAAAACTTTCCGCTTCTATTATACTTGTACATAAGTCTACACATTCATCACATATATATACTCCTGGTCCTGCGACTATTTTTTTTACATTTTCTTGTGTTTTACCACAAAATGAACATCTTATATTTTTTGGTGTATCATTTTTTGCCATAATTAAAATCATTCCTTTCTTAAGGCATAAATAAAATTAGAAGAAATTTATATTTATTTGCAATGTGATGTATTCTCTTTTGTTTAAGCTCTATGATCCATTATTCCGTCAATTAATCCATATTCTAATGCTTCTTGTGCTGTCATATAATGGTCTCTTTCAGTGTCTTTTTCGATTACATCAATTGGTTGACCTGTTCTTTCACTTAAGAATTTATTTAATTTTTCTCTTGTCCTTACTAAGTGGTCTGCATGTATTTTTACCTCTGTTGCTTGACCAGAAATTCCTCCACCACCAATTAATGGTTGATGTATTAATATTTCTGCATTTGGTGTTGCAAATCTTTTTCCTTTTTCTCCAGCTGATAATAATGCTGCTCCCATACTTGCTGCCATTCCTATACATATAGTTGATACTGGGCACTTAATATAGTTCATTGTGTCTATTATTCCCATTCCGTCTGTAATTGAACCTCCTGGAGAATTTATATATAGATTTATGTCTTTGTCAGGATCTTCTGATTCCAAAAATAATAATTGTGCTATTACTAAACTAGATGTTGTTGGATTTACATCTTCTCCTAAAAATATTATTCTGTCTTTTAATAATCTTGAGAATATATCATATGATCTTTCACCTTTACTTGTTTGTTCTATTACATATGGTACTAAACTATTTTTTTCTAACATGAACTTTACCTCCTATAATTTGTTTTGGGGAAAAAGTTTTTGTTATATTCCTCCTTTTTCCCCAGTTCTACATGACATTTATTATGTTTATAAATGTTATTATTTCATTTTTGCATTTTTAACTAAGAATTCTAATGCTTTTTCAGATTTTATTCCTTCTTCTATGTATTTTCTAACATTTTCATTTTGAATAAATTCTTCATCATTTTCTTTTCCGTAATTCTTAGCCATTTCTTTAATTTTTTCGTCTACTTCTTCTATATTTGCTTCTATTTTTTCTGCTTTTATAACTGCTTCTATCATTAATCTTGTTTTAACAGCCTCTAGTGCTTGAGGTTCATATTCTTTTTTCATTTCATCTTCTGTTTTATTTAACATTTGAAGATATTGTTCTAATTTTAATCCTTGATATGATAATCTTGTTTCTATATCTTTTATCATGTTTTCAACTTCTGTTTCTATCATTCCTGATGGAACATCTACTTCTATATTTTCTGTTACTTCTTTTACAACTGCTTCTTCTGTTTCATATTTTTGTCTTTGTTTTGCATCTTCTTCTAGCTTTTCTTTTATACTCTTTTTTAATTCTTCTAGTGTATCAAATTCACTAACATCTTTTGCAAATTCGTCATCTAGTTTTGGTAATTCTTTTTTCTTTATTTCATGTAATTTTACTTTGAATGTTGCGTCTTTGCCTGCTAATTCTTTTGAAAAATATTCTTTTGGAAATGCTACATTTATATCTTTTTCTTCATCAATTTTCATTCCTATAATTTGGTCTTCAAATCCTGGTATAAATGTTTTGCTTCCAATTGTTAATTCATAATTTTCTGCTTTTCCACCTTCAAATGTTTTTCCATCTACAAAACCTTCAAAATCTATTATTGTTATATCTCCATCTTCTACTGGTCTATCATCAATTGATATTAAACGTGAATTATGTTCTTGCATGTGTTCTAATTCGTGTTCAATATCTTTTTCTTCTACATTATACTCAATTTTTTTGATTTCTATACCTTTATATTTTCCTAATTTTGCTTCAGGTTTTGTTTGCAATACTGCTGTATATATTAAGTCTTGTCCTTTTCCTATTTGTGTTACTTCAATATCAGGTCTACTTACAACATCAAGTTTATTTTCTTCTACTGCTTTTTCTAGTGTTTCTTGTGCTATTTCATTAAAAGTGTCTTCATAAAATATTTCTGTTCCATAATATCTTTCTACTATATTCATTGGTGCTTTTCCTTTTCTAAAACCTGGTATATTGAAATATTTTGCAGTTTTAAAATATATTTTTTTCATAGTTTCATCAAACTTTTTTGCTTCTATAGTTATTTCTAATTTTACTTCATTTGCGTTTTCTGTTTTTTCTACTTTACAATCCATTTTTTTCATCCTTTCAAGTTTTGTTTGATTTTAATTGCTTATAGCTTTTATATTATATCATAAAATTTATATTTTGCAATAGATTTTTGAAAAAACTACTTGCTTTTTTAATTTTTTTGTGTTAAACTTATTTACAGTCGATTTATTTTTTTAATAGGAGGTGCTAGAAATGGCAAAATGCGAAATTTGTAATAAAACACAAAGTAATGGAAATAAATTAAGTATTACACGTTCTCATATTAGTAAAAGAAGTTCTCGTACTTGGAAACCTAATTTAAGAACTGTAAGAGCTTTAGTTAATGGAGATGTAAAGAAAATACATGTATGTGCTAAATGTTTAAAAAATGGAAAAGTTAAAAGAGCCTAACAAATTTAATTTGCTAGGTTTTTTTATTGTATAATAATTTTCTATACAATATTTTTGGATCATGCATATTTGCTAAGAAATTTTTGTATTTTTAATCTTTTATCCTAAAAATAAATTTTACAAATCCTCGTAAGAACTTAGGTACTTTTTTTACAACGATAGTCATATGTATTCCCTCCTTTTCTTTAGCATGCTAACCACATTATTCCTATACATGCTAATGCTACACCTATTATAAATAGCCAACCTGTTAATGGGAGTAATAACACAAGTAATATTCCAATTCCTATTCCTGTTAAACATACACCTAGTGTCTTTTTAAAGAAATGTCCTATCAATGTTATTTTTCCTCCCTTCTCTTTGTATATCTTATTCATTTTTCTTTTATTTGTTCCTATTTATGTAAAACTATTGACCAAAATTATTCTTTGTTATAGAATATGGTTGATGTTTAATTTATGGAGGTTTGATTAATATTATGAATAAGCAAGATGCAAAAAAGGTTATAGATATTTTAAAATTTACATATCCTGATGCTACATGTAGTTTAGATTTTACTACACCATTTGAAATGGTTGTAGCTGTTATGCTTTCTGCTCAATGTACTGATGAGCGTGTTAATAAAACAACACCTATTCTTTTTAAGAGATGCAAAACAATTAATGATTATGTAGATATTGATATAAAAGAATTAGAAAATATAATACATCCATGTGGATTTTTTAAAAATAAGGCTAAAAATATTAAATTGTGTGCCAAGCAAATTTTAGAACGTTTTAATGGTATTGTACCTAATAATATGGAAGACTTACTTACTTTAGCTGGTGTTGGTAGAAAATCTGCAAATGTAATTTTGCTTGAAGTATATGGTATAGCAAATGGTATTGCTGTTGATACACATGCTAAAAGAATTTCTAATTTGATGGGGTTTTCTAATCAAAATGATCCTGAAAAAATTGAACAAGATTTAATTAAAGTTATTCCAAAAGAATATTTAAAATATGTAAATCATCTTTTTGTATGGCATGGTAGAAACACATGTATTGCAAGAAAACCAAATTGTGATAATTGCACTGTTAAAAACTTTTGTAGATTTTACTTGAAATCTGAGAAGCACAAATAAATTTTGAATATTTTTTTATTTTTTTTACATACTATATATAGATTATATTTAGGAGGAATATTTTGTGCTTACTAATATAAATTGTACGGCAAATTGTATATACCAAAAAGATGGTAAATGTTCTTATCATCTTATTTCTATATCTAGTTTTTCTAATAACTCAGAATGTGTTTACTTTATTCCTAAATAAGATTATATGTAATTATAATAATGCTTGTTATATTTTAATTTAAAAATATAACAAGCATTATTAGTTATTTTTTTAGTTCTTCAATAATCTTACTATAGTCTTTTGCAAGTAAAATGGCTGTTCCTGCTACTAAAATATTTGCTCCTGCTTTTTTTACTTTGTTCATTGTTTTTAAATTTATACCTCCATCTACTTCTATATCTATTTCATAATTGTTTTCTTCAATATATTTTTTTAGTTTTTCAATTTTTTGAATCATTGTACTTAGCATTGTTTGTCCACCTTTTCCTGGTTCAACAGTCATAATTAATATCATATGCACATATGGTAAGAATTCATATATATTCTCAATTTTGGTTTCAGGTTTTACACTTATTCCTATTTTTGAATGATATTGCTTTATATATTCAATATTTTTCATAATTTCTTGATTATCTTTACATGCTTCATAATGAAATGTCATTATATTTGGTTCTAGACTTCCAAAATCGTCAATTGCTTTTTTTACATCTTCTACCATAAAATGTATATCAAGAGGTAAATTAGATAATCTTTTTATATATTCAGAATATCTTAACATTTTATTATATGTGTTTTTTTCTACAAATTTTCCATCCATTACATCTATATGAAAATAATCTGTTTTAGCTTTTTCAAGTCCTAAAAATGTTTGTGCTTCTTCTCCATCTTTCACAGTTAATATTGATGTTGATACTTCTACCATTTTCTTCTCTCCTTTTCTTTTAATTCTTCATATATTTTGCAAAATCTATTATATCTATCTATTGATATTTTCCCGCTTTCTACAGCTCGTTTTATACCACAATTTTGTTCCTTAATGTGTGTACACCCTATAAATTCACATTCTCTTATATATTTTTTAAATTCAATAAAATACTTATCTAGATCCTTTGATTGTATTTCTGAAATATCTAGTGTTGAAAAGCCTGGTGTATCAGCTATATATGAATTTTTTTCTATTTCATAGATTTGTATTTTTGTTGTTGTATTTTTTCCTTTTTTGTTTTTATGACTTATTTCTCCTTCTAGTGTAATAATATTATTAAATAAACTGTTTATTAGTGTCGATTTTCCTACTCCTGAATTTCCAGCAAAAGCACTTATATTTCCTTTTAGTTCATTTTTTAATTTGTCAATTCCAATATTTTCATTTGCTTGGGTTTCTATAACTTTATAACCTATTTCTTCATAAATCTTTTTTATTTTTTTAAATTCTTTGTTTTTATCTAAATCTATTTTATTTAATATTATTATGCTTTTTACTTTTAGATATTCTGCAAATGCTAATTGTTTATCTAATAATAATAAATCAGGTTTTGGATTTTTGCTTGATTGTACAAAAATAATTTGTGTTATATTTGCAAGTTTAGGTCTTTTTATATATACATTTCTTGGCATAATTTCTTCTATTATTGCTATATCATTTTCTATTGATAATTTTACTCTATCTCCTACTACTGGTATTATGTCTTGATTTTTAAATTTTCCTCTTGGTATTGCATTATATTTTCCTTTTTCAGTTATTACTGTATATATATTTGATTCATTTTTTATAATTGTTCCTTTTAGATTGTTCATTTATCCTCCTATTAGATTTTTATGTTTTAGAAAATTTTCCGGCTTTTTTTATTTACTAATATTTTCTTAAAAAAATACCTTAAGTCATTAGCGGACTTAAGGTACTCTCTTTTTAAAAATTGATTTTATTTGTTGTATTAAAGTTTATTGTTTCTGTTCTAGTCCAATTTCCACCCTTACTGTCTGTTATAATTAATTTAACTGTTGCTGTTCCTTTGCCTTGTATAGTAGCTGTTTTACTTGTTGTATTTTTGTCTACATTAGAATCTGTATATACATCTACTCCATTTACTTGTACTTTTATATCTACTGTCTTAGCTTCATTATCTGTTTCTTGTGTTGATGTACTATTCTTATTAGTTGAATTTTCTTCTTTTTCTGATGAACTTGTTTCTTTATATCCTCCTGTTATTGATTTTACATTTATTGTTACTGTTGCTGATTTAGTTTCTTCTAGTTTATTTACAGTTATTGTTACTGTTGTTCCCTCATCTACTGTTGTTCCTGTATCTATACTTTGCTTTAATACAATTCCATTATCTTTTGATGTATTTTCTTCATATACTATTGTTGCTTTAAGTCCTAAATCTTCTAATTCAGATTTTGCTGTAGCTTCTTCTTTTCCAATGACACTTGTCATTGTTACTTGTTTTATTCCTGTTCCTGTGCTTATATGTATTTTTACAGTATCTCCGGCTGATACTTCTGTGTTTTCTTGTGTTTCTTGACTTATTACATATCCTTCTTCTACAGTTTTGCTTGTTTCTTCTATTATTTCTGCTTTAAGTTTTGCATCTTCAAGTGTTTTTATTGCATCTTCTTTCTTTTGACCTACAACTTTTGGTACAGTTGCTTTTTCTATTCCTTTACTTATAACAACTTTTACTGTGCTTCCTTGTTTTACTGCATGATATTTTTCAGAATATGTTGGATCTTGGCTTATTACATGTCCTTCTTGTACATCTTTGTTATATTCTTCTCTTTCTACTTCATATACTAATTTTGCTTCTTCTATAATTTTTTGTGCTTCTTCTTTTTGTTTTCCTACTACATTTGGTAAATCAACTTCTTTTGGATTCGTAATACTTAATATTCCTATTGTTCCTCCAAATGCTATAAAAAATAGTAATATAATACCTATAAATATACTTAATTTTTTATGGTTTGTTATAAATTTTTTTAATTTATTTTGATTTTTATTATTTTCTTTTTTATCTATTATATTTCCATATGCATCTGTACTTATTTTTTGAGTTCTTGCTGTTCTATCATAAACTACATCTTCTACAAAGTCTCCTGATGGATTTTTTAATGCCTGTTTTAAGTCTTTTAATAGTTCCATACTTGTTTGATATCTTTCCATTGGGTCTTTTTTTAGAGCTTTCATTATAATTTTATTTATGGATTCAGGTATATTAGGGTTTAGCTCTATTGGTTCTTGTGGTTCTTCTTGCATATGTTTTAATGCTACAGATACTGGAGTGTCAGCATCAAATGGTACTCTTCCTGTTAACATTTCGTACATTACTACACCTAATGAATATATGTCTGATTTTGCGTCTGTATAACCACCTCTTGCATGTTCAGGTGATAAGTAATGTACTGAACCTATTGTTGTTCCAAATGCTGTTATTGTAGAATTTGATACTGCCTTTGCTATTCCAAAATCTGTTACTTTTGCAACTCCATCTTCTGTTATTATTATATTATGTGGTTTTATATCTCTATGTATTATATTGTTTTTATGTGCCATGTCTAGTGCTGATGCTATTTGTATTGCTACATTTATAGACCATTTCCAAGGTAATGGTCCACCTTCTTCTACTATTATTTCTTTTAGTGTTTTACCTTGAATTAACTCCATTACTATATAATATATTCCATTATCAACCCCTACATCATATATAGAGACAATATTGGGGTGTGTCAATCTTGCTGCAGATTGTGCTTCTGTTTCAAATCTTCTTATAAACTCTTGATCTGTTGTAAATTCATCTCTTAATACTTTTACAGCAACATTTCGGTTTAATGTTACATCTTTAGCTTTATATACGATTGCCATTCCGTCCATTTCCTACTTTTTTAAGTATTTCATAACGATTTCCTAATAATTTCCCTTCTAAAATCATTTTTAATCTCTCCTTAAATGTGTTTTATGGGCTTATATGTTTTTTATTATAACTAATGTTATATTATCATATCCGCCTCTTTCATTTGCCATATCTACAAGTTCTTTTGTAGCTAATTCTATATTTTCTTTAGCATGGTTATATATTTCTTCTTGATTTACCAAGTTTGTTAGTCCGTCTGAACTCATGACAATTATATCATCTTTTAAAAATCCCTTTACCATGACATCTGGTTCTACAAAAGCATTACAGCCTAATGCTTTCATTAACATATTTTTCTTTGGGTGATGTTCTGCCTGTTCTTGTGTTATTTGACCATCTTTTACTAGTTTTTGTACATAACTATGATCTTGAGTTAGTTTTCTTATAAATGATTTTCGTATTCTATATATTCTACTATCTCCAATATGTCCAATATATGCTTTATTATTATATATTAAGACAATTTCTAATGTAGTACCCATTCCTTCTAGTTCTTTATTTTCTTTTGATTTTTCATATACTACCATATTTGCATATTCCATACTGCTTGCTAATAATTGTATTATGCTGTCTTTATCTTTTTCTATTGTTTTAAAATTGTTTTCTATATAATTTTTTGCTGATTGGATTGCTAATTTACTAGCTATTTCTCCTCCATTATATCCTCCCATTCCATCTGCGAGCATATATAATTGTATTTCATCTAATGAATTTGATATATAATAATAGTCTTGATTCATTTCTCTTATTTTGCCTACATCTGATTTAGCATATGCTTTTATCATTTTTTCACCTCGTTTGTTTTTTTGCTTTACTATGTTATATCATATTTTTTGTTTTTTGTATAGTTTTTTTTGTTTTTTTCATCATTGACTTTTGTGTAAAAAATTAGTATAATTTATATAGTAACTTGTTAACATGTTTAGTCCTGTGACTACAGGCAGAAAGGGAAAAAAAGATGAAAAAAATCCATAACAAATTAAAAACCGAATTGTATAAGCTAAGCCGGAACAAACTAATTACAATAACTATACCATTTTTTTTACTTATAGTATTATTGGTCTTAGCTTTAGTAAATATCTTATCTACAGAGATGTGGTTGATATTTTCAAGCTTAGTATATTTATATTCTTCAGTAATGAAGTCAATTAGAAAAGAAAATTTAGAAAAATTGCTTAATAATCATACTTTTATATTATTATTAAGCAACAAACAGTGTTGTTATACAGTTCATTTTATTTTGCTATCTGCACTCTTTATATTTTCTTTACGTAATAGGCTTGAAAATGTAAGTTTCTTTGGATTTTTTGTTATAATTGGGTTGTTCCTGATTTCAAATGAAGTTATTTTCTCAGCTTCAGCTGAAATGAGTAACTTTTTTAAAAGTAAGCTAAAGACATGATTGCATAATCATGTCTTTTAGCAACTTTCTAAAGCTAGTTTAATCATATTATTTAGCCCTATTTCACGTTCTTTTGGTGATGCAATTTCTTTTATATATTTAGAATCTACAACACTCATTAAACATGCCGAATTTTTTTTTAGCATTTTGGCAACGTAAAATAATGAAAAAGCCTCCATCTCTGCAGAACATGGGTTAAATCCATCAGGAACTCTTTTTAAGAATTTATTAACATCTGTCATGTACACATCAAAGCAATCTGTACATACTGTATTTCCTTCATATATTTTTATTCCTAATCTTTCTGCTGTATTTTTTATATTATTATTTAATTTTTGGCTACCTGAAACTTGATGACAAATTTCATTGTTTAATGTTAATGCAAAATTACTTTCTGAGAATACTTCTTTTGCTAATATAATATCAAACAATTTTAATTCAGGTAAATATGCTCCACAAGAGCCTATACGTATAATATTTTCTACTCCATATATAGAAAAGAGTTCAAATGAATATATTCCCATACTTGGCATTCCCATTCCTGATGCCATTACTGTAATTTCCTTTTCTTTGTAAAAACCTGTATATGCATACATTCCTCTTACCTTGTTGACTAGGCGATAATTTTCTAAAAAATTTTCAGCAATATATTTTGCACGTAATGGATCTCCCGGCATTATAACAGTTTTAGCAATATCTCCAATCTTTGCTTCATTATGTGGTGTCATAATAAATTCCTCCTAATTTATTTTAACTCCTATAGCTTCTATTTTTTTATAGATAAGATTTTGTATTTCATTACACCTGCAGGTGCTTTAACTTCTACTATTTGATTCTTTTTAGCACCTAATAGAGCCATTCCTAGTGGTGATTCATTTGATATTTTATTTGAAGCTAAATCTACTTCTGTAGATCCTACAATTGTGTATTCAATTTTTTCATCAAATTCTATATCATGTACTTTTACTACGTTTCCAATTTGGACAGTTTCAGTATCTATATCTTTTTCGTCTATGATTTTAGCATGTCTTAATTTATTTTCTAATTCTACTATCTTAACTTCATTTTCTGCTTGTGCTGTTTTTGCCTCATCATATTCTGAATTTTCAGATAAATCACCAAATCCTAATGCTACTTTTATTCTTTCTGCAACTTCAGCTCTTTTTTCTGTTTTTAAATAATTCAATTCTTTTTCTAAATTATCATATCCTTCTTGTGTTAGGATTACTTCTTTTTCTTCCATTTCTGTAATCATTCCTTTCTTTTTCATAAAGTGTTTTATAAGAAAATTAAAAAAGTTATACTTGCTTTCTTAATATGTAAAAATACTCATAATATATTAAGTCACATTTTTTAATTTGTCAAGTATTTTCTTGAAAAAGTTTTTTTCCATTTTTTATGTAATCAATACCTGAGAAAATAGTTGCTATTGTTTGTACTATCATCATTATTGTAACTACTAGATTTAGAATAAAGTCTGAACCTTCTAAAATTCCCTTAAAACATGTTCCAAATGCTTCCATATCAACAAATGCTAGTATTATAGCAATCATTTGCGTTACAGTTTTTATTTTTCCCCATTTTGAAGCAGATATAACTTTTCCTCCTTTTTGGACTGCTATTAATCTATAGCCTGAAACTAGAAATTCTCTTGCCATTACAATAATAGGTATCCATGCAGGTATTTTTTGCATTTCTACAAGCATTATTAATGCTGTTAATACTAAAATCTTATCTGCTATTGGGTCTAAGAATTTTCCAAATGTTGTTACCTGATTTTTGCTTCTTGCAATATATCCATCTAGCTTATCTGTAATTGATGCTACTATAAATATTATGTCTATTAATAAATAAGTTATTGGTATTCCATAAAATTCGCTTTCTAATCCTATAAATGGTATTATAACCATTATTGGAACAAGTATAATTCTAAATATTGTTAATTTATTTGCTAAATTCATTGTTAATATCATTCCTTTTTATTTTTATTTGTTATTGCAATTTATTTTATTTTAACATTTCTATAGCTTTTTGTAATTGAGTGTCTTTGTCTTCAGATACATTTAAAATACTGGTTATATCATTTGGTAATTCAACCTTTTCATTTGGTTCTATACCTATCTTGTTTATTTTATTTCTATTTGGAGTTTGGTATTCTGATGTTGTAATTTTTATCCCGCTTCCATCTTTTACAGATAATATTTCTTGTATTACTCCTTTACCATATGTTTTTATTCCTACTGTTTTAGCTTTTCCATAATCTTTTAATGCTCCTGCTAGTATCTCTGATGCACTTGCGGTATTTTCGTTTGTTAAAATTATTATAGGCATATTTATTATTGGATCTGTTGTGGTCTTTTCTTCTATTTCATTTTTATTTTTATCTACTTCATATAATACTACAGAATCTTTATCTAAAACATATCCAGCTATATCAACTGCTTGGTCTACTAGCCCTCCTCCATTATTTCTTAAGTCTATTATTAGAGATTGTATATTTTGTTTTTGTAGTTCTTCAAATTTAGATTTAAAATCTTCTGCTGTTGTTTCATCAAATGACGTAAATGCTATATATCCAATATTATTTTCTAATACCTTACTTTCTACTGGATTTACTTTTATTTTTTCTCTTTTTACTTTAATTTCTATGTTTTCATTGTTTCTTAATATTGTTAATGTAACTTCTGTTCCTTCTTCTCCTTTTATATCATTTGACATTTGTGTCATTTCATCACCTGTATATTCTTTTCCATTAACTGCAATTATTAAATCTCCTGGTTGTAATCCAGCTGTTTCTGCTGGTGAATTTTTTATTGGTGACAAAACTTTTACTCTATTTGTTTTTTCATCTTTTATCATGTAAATTCCAATACCTACATAATTTCCTAGAGTATCTTCCATATATTCTTGCATTTCTTCTTTAGATATATATTCAGTATATGGGTCTCCAAGTCCTTCTATATATCCTTTTATTGCACCTTCTTGTAAATCTTCTTCTTTTACTTCACCTAGATAATATTTATCTATTATACTTCTATATTTTGATAATTCTGTCTCAATATCTTGTGTTTCAGCAGTATTTAATAAAAGAATTTTTCCATCTCCTTTTTGAATATATGCATATATACCTGCTGAAGTTGCTAAAAATGTTATAAATGCTGTAATTATAATTATCATTACAGTTCTATAAACTTTATAAGCTGATTTTTTATTCATTGTTTTATTCCTTCTTTCTTTTTTAGCTTTGTTTTTATTCATAACATACAGTCTTAGGCGGATGAATCCATCCGCCTATAGCATTGAATTATGGTAAATAATTATATGGATTTTGCCTATTATTATATGTACCAGGACTTGTTCTTACTTCAAAATGTAAATGTGCTCCAAATGAATTTCCTGTATTTCCTACTCTCATAATTTGTTGTCCTTGTTTTACAGTTTGACCTTGTCTAACCATTATTGATCCTGCCTGACCATGTGCATATAATGTATATAATCCATTATAATGCATTATTATTACATAATTACCATAACTTGTTGTTAATGCTTGTGCTAATACTACTATTCCATCTGCCACTGCATAAACCGGTTGCCCATTAATTCCACCTGTTCCAAAGTCAACTGCCCCATGTACTCTTCCATCTGAGTAATACCAACCTGTTGTAATTCTTGAATAAGCAGATGGCACTGGATATATAAATCCACTTGAACTTGTTATTCCTCCAGAAGAACTACTTGAAGATGATCCATTACTTGAACCATTATTTTTATTTGCCTGGTCTTTTTTTCTCTGCTCTTCTAGTTTACGCTGTAATTCTGCTTGATATGCTTTTATTTGTGCATCTATTGCGACATTATCTTTTTTTATTTCATCAATTTGTGCTTGCAATTGCTTTTCTTCTTCAGATAATTCTTCTACATAATTTGCTTTTTCATTTTTTGAAGTTTGTAGTTCAGAAGAAACCTTTTCTTTACTTGCTTTTGCATCTGTAAGTTCCTTTTTACTTTGTTCTAGTTCCTTTTTTGCATTTTCTATTTCTGTTTTTTGGCTTTGTATTTCATCTAACAATTCTAAGTCACATTCTGCAATTTCAGATATTATATAATAACTTGATATAAAATCTGTAACAGATTCAGAAGATAGCAATACATCTAAATATGATGTGTCTCCTGCCTCATATAATGCTACTATTCTTTCTTCTAGCATTTTCTGCTGATTATCATAATCTTCTTGAGCTTTATTTAACCTATTTGTAGCTTCTTCTATTTTAGTATTTGCATCATTAATTTGCGTATTTAAGTTAGAAATTTGAGATTCATATTCATCTATTTGATTATCTAATTCTTGTACTTGTTTTACTGTTTGGTCTTTTATTTCTTGTACTTCTTCCTTTTTCTTTTCTGTTTCTGTTATTTTTTCATTATTTTCTTGTTTTTGACTATTTAACTCTGATTCTGTTGTTGCATAAGACAAATTTGCTCCTATTAACAGAATTATAACTAAACATAATATTACTATTTTTTTTACAATATTTTTCATATGCTCCTCCAATTTACTTTTTTTCTATATTTTGTAAATTTTTATAGGTTATTTTTTTGGACAGTTTAAACTGTCCTTATTATTCTTGTGCATTTGTATTTTCGTTTGTTGTATTTTCATTGTTTTCACTGTTTTTGTCTTCTTCTGAATTTGGTACTAAACCACTTGTTATATATGGCATTGGATTTGTGACAACACCATTTTTTCTTACTTCAAAATGAGCATGTGCCCCTGTTGAATACCCTGTTGAACCTACTTTTAGTACTGCCTGATTTCTAGTTACAGTATCTCCTACATTTACTAAAAATTCTGATCCATGTGCATATAATGTGCTTATTCCTCCTCCATGGTCAATTACTACCATTTTTCCATATGCTACATTATATTCTGCTTTTACAACTACTCCATCATTTGCTGCTACAAAGTTTGCTCCCATTGGTGCTGCTATATCCACTCCTGTGTGTAGTTTATATACTTTTGTAATTGGATGAACTCTCATGCCATATTCTGAACTTATTTTAGTATAACCTGGTACTGGCCATGCAAGTTCTCCTCCTATATACTGAGTTAATTCTCCTTGTGATGCTAACTCTACTAGTTGTTTATTTACATCTTCTAAAACTTTATTATATTCTTCTAGTTTTGTTTGTGTTTGTTTTTCTTCTTCTGATAATTTGCTTATATATGATTCCCTCAAAACTTTTGTTGTTTGTAATACTTTAGATGTTCTTGTTTGTCTTTCTATTATTGTTGCTAATTCTTTTTTTTCTTTTTCTAGTTTAGTTTTTGTATTATCTATGTTATTTTTTCTTTCTGCAATCGTATTTAATATTTCTGCATCATATTCTGCAATTTCTGAAATTATATAATATGATGAAATAAATTCTGAAATGCTGTTAGCATTTAATAATACATCTAAATATTGTGTGTCTCCTGCTTCATATAATGCTACTACTCTTTGCTCAAATAGAGCTTTTTGTGTTTCGTATTTTTGTTCTTCTACTTTTTGTTGTTCTTCAAGTCCTTTTATGGTTTGCTGTAATGTTTGCACCTCTTCTGTTGTTTCTTCTAGTTCTTTTTCTGCATTTTCTATTTTTTCATCTAATTTTTGTACTTGTTCTAAATTTTCTGTTATATCTAGTTTTAAATCTGATAGTTGTTGATTTGCCTCATCTATTTGTTCTTTTACTTCTTTTTGCTTATTTTGTAAATCATTTGAACTTCCGGTAACTACATTTTCTGATGTAGTATTATTTTCTTCAGTTATATTCTCTACTGCTATAACTTTTCTAGTAGCTAGTCCAATAGTTGTACAACACAATACGCAAATTAATACCATATATAATATTTTACGCATTTTACACTCCTTTATACTTTTAAATATTTTCTCATAGACATAACACTACCTAAAACTCCGATTCCTATTCCTAAAAGCATATATACAACAATTATTGATGAAAGCATATCTCCAAAACTTACTAAACTCATACCTATTAATTTCATAAATGTTACATCAACTAGTTTTTGCGAAATCAAGTTATATGCTCCACCTACAATTACTATTGAAATTATACTTGCTATTATACCAATAATCATACCTTCTACAATAAAAGGCCATCTTATAAAACTATTTGTTGCTCCAACATATTTCATTATTGATATTTCTTTTCTTCTTGCATGTACAGTTAATTTTATTGTATTTGCAATTATAAATATTGATATTATAATTAACAAAATTAGAACAACTCCTGTTACAATTCTGATTCCATTTGCTATATTTATTAATGCTGATACAGTTTCATCACTACTTGTAATTTTAGCATAATTTGGTATCTTTTTAATTTGTTCTTGAATATCTTTGCTTTGTGTTAAGTCAGATACTTTTACTAAATATGATGCCTTAAATGCTTCTACATTAAATCCGTCTAATACTCCTTGTTGATCTTTTAATCTTTCTTTCATTGAATTTAATCCATCTTCTTTAGATATATATTCTACTGTTGAAATTCCTGGTATTTTTCTTATTTCTTCGCCAAATTGTTCTATTTCATCTTGTGTTGCATCTACTTTTACAAATACTTGAAATCCTTGCTCAGATTTTATATCATCTACAATATGATTTATATTTTCTCCTAATACCAAAAATATTCCAAATATAATCATTGTAGCACACATAATCATTAGTGATGCTCCTGTAGATTTTTTATTTTTAAATACATTACTTATTCCTTCACCTATTAAATAACCTATTCTATTATATTTCACAGTCATACCCACCTTTTTTATCATCTTTTACTATATTACCTTTGTTAATATGAATTACTCTTTTTTTCATTTTATCTACTATGTCTTTTGCATGTGTTGCAACTACTACTGTTGTTCCTCTCATATTAATATCATTTAATAAGGTCATTATATCCCATGCTGTTTCAGGGTCTAGGTTTCCTGTAGGTTCGTCTGCAATTAACATAGATGGATTATTTACTAATGCTCTTGCTAAAGCAACTCTTTGTTGTTCTCCTCCTGATAGTTCATTTGGGTACATTTTTGCTTTATTACTTAAACCTACCAATGATAAAACCATTGGAACTTGTCTTCTTATATGTCTTGGTGTTGCCCTTACTATGTACATTGCATATGCTACATTGTCATATACAGTCTTGTCTGGTAATAATCTAAAATCTTGAAATACCACTCCCATACTTCTTCTTAAATATGGTACTCTACTTGGTTTTAAAAAAGTTGTATCTTTCCCATTTATTATTATATTTCCTGATGTTGGTTCTTCCTCTTTTAATATTAATTTTATTAATGTAGACTTACCGCTACCTGAAGCTCCAACTAAAAAGGCAAATTCACCTTTTTCTATTTTAAAACTAACATTTTTTACTGCCTTTGTTCCTGTATCATATTTTTTGCTTACATTTCTAAATTCTATCATTTTTAACATTCCTTTCAGCAGACTATTTTATCGTATTTTCTATATATTTCACAGCTATTTTTGTTAAATCTTAATTTTTTTCCACATTATAAATAATAACAATAAAACACTTTTTTTGCAATAGTTTTCTATTAAAAAAATGATGGTATTTTTTGGTTTTTTGTTGTTATTTGCAATTATTCTCTATTTTTTGTAGATTTACTTTTATTCTTATTATTTATATTTTTTTATAAAAATTCTTTTACTATTTTTTCTGAATCTATTCCAAAAAATTTCATTAATTCTTCTGCTTTTCCAGATTTTCCAAAACAATCATTTATTCCTAATCTAGTTAGTTTTGCTGGATTTAATTCTGTTAATACTTCTGATATTGCAGATCCAAGTCCACCTATTATATTATGGTCTTCAACTGAGACTAGTTTTTTTGTCTCTATAGCAGATTTTACTATTATTTGTTTGTCAATTGGTTTTATAGTATGGATATCTATAACTCTAACATTTATTCCTTTTTCTGATAAGATTCTTTGTGCTTTTATACTTTCACTTACTGTTACTCCTGTACAAAATATTGTTCCATCTTCTCCATTTCCTATTTGTACAGCTTTTCCTATTTCAAAATTTTCATTTTTTTCATATACTTGATCTGTTGCTAATCTACATAAACGCAAATATACTGGTCCTTCTATTTTTGAAATTTCGTTCACAGCCCATTTAGTTTGAATATCATCACATGTACTTATTACTGTCATATTTGGTATTGTTCTCATCAAAGATAAATCTTCTATCATTTGATGTGTTGCACCATCTTCTCCTACTGTTACTCCAGCATGTGTTGCACATATTTTTACATTTAATTTAGGATAACATATACTATTTCTAATTTGGTCATATGCTCTTCCTGCACAAAACATTGCAAATGTACTAACATATGGTATTTTTCCACATGTTGCAAATCCTGCTGCAGTTGATACCATATCTTGTTCTGCAATTCCTATGTCAAAAAATCTGTCATGGAATTTTTTTGCAAATATGTCTGTTTTTGTTGCAGATGATAGGTCTGCATCTAATACTACTATATTTTGATTTTTCTCACCTAATATGGCAAGTTCTTCTCCATAACTTTGTCTTGTTGCCTTTTTTTCCATTTTTTATCACATTCCTTTTCTATTTGTTTTTCTTAAATAGAAGACAAAAATTGTAGGAATATAGGAAAAAAGGTATAAACATTATCCCTTTTGTTCCTTTTTTTCCTACTATTTTCCCCTTTTCTAATCTAAATATGCTGAGAATAAGAAATTTCCCATATAAACTTGTATACATGGTACTAGTACAACTATTACAAAGAAAATTAATACAACACCTACTATTGTATATACAATTTGTGGTAATGTCTTCATTATCTTATCTAGCATATCGTCTATATCTATTTGTAAATATTCATTTAATTTTTCAATCATTTCTGGTAGGTCTGTATCCATACCTATTTTTAACATTTCTGTAATCATCGGTTTGCATAGTCCTGAACTTTCAAATGGTTCTATCCATGATGAACCTATAAGAATATTATTTATTGAATTTTCAATTATTCCCCTTAAAACATAATTTTTAACCACATTTTTACTTACATCAAGTGAGTCTTGAATTCTCATTCCATTTTGTAAATTTAAATGCATTGCTCTCATTAGTCTTGAAAAGTCTAAGGCAAATATTAATTGTCCAAATACTGGTACTTTATATTTAAAATAGTCAAAATTATATCTTCCTCTTGGTGTTCTAATATACATTATAATACCTACTATGACTCCAATGATAAGAATTACAGGTATATACCAATATGCAATTGCTACATTCATTACTTTTTGGAACCATAATGTTACTGGTGGCAAGGTATCTTTTGTTCCTAATTCTTCATATACACTTTGTATTGCTGGTATTGCAACAAGTGTACCTACAACTAACATTATTATAATTAATATAAATTGTATTATATTTGGAATTAAGATATTTCTCAATCTTTTCTTTATTCTATCAGTATCGTCTAAATATTTTACAGCCTGTTCTAACGAATTTGTAAGAGAGCCTGATAATTCTCCTACTTTTATCATATTTGTATAAATATATGGAAATATATTTGAGTAATATTCCATTGTTGTATACATGTAATCTCCTGCTTCTATACCTGCTAATATATCTTCTAATATTTCTTTAAACATTAGATTATCAGTACCATCTATAATTGTTTTTAGTGCATGTATATTATTGAAATTTGCTTTTTTTAATAAATATAGGTCTTGTGTAAAAACTACTATATCTCTTGATGTTATTTTTTGATTAGTTGTTAAATATTTTTTTACTTTTTCTGAGTTAGACATAACTTTTGATTTGTCTATATTTGTAGTTGTAAAATTTTTCATATATTCATCAATGGCATTAATGTTTTTCTTTGCTTTTTTACCATTTTTTATAAATATATCTTTTTCTACACTTATTGGGGTCATTTCGTTTCTTTTTAATCTCTGTATTAAGCTTTCTTTACTATCTGCTTCTACCTTATTTTTTACAACTACCCCATATTTAGTCATTGCTTTATATACATAGCTGGGCATTTCTTACCTCCTGTTATTTTCCATTTTTTATTTTTAATTGCATTATTGTTCTATTTAATGTTTCTACATTTTTGTCTTCTAGTTGGGATTTTGCCTGCTCAAGTGTTATTTTGTCATCAACAAATGCTTGCGCAAGTGAATTTATTAATGTAATACTTCCTTTTTCAGATTCATTTTGTATAGCTTCTTCTATTTCTTCTATATTTATTTTATCCTTTTTTATGATTCCTGAAATTATATTATCTACTACCATTACTTCAGGTATTAATGTTAGTTCTCCATTTTTATCTTTTAACAGCCTTTGTGATATTATTAGTTTTAATAATCTTGATAAAAGATATTTTATATTTGATTGCTCTTTGACTTCATATAAGTTTACTATTCTATCTATTGTTTCTGCACATGATTTTGTGTAAAGTGTTCCTAATACTAAATGTCCTGATTCTGCCATTTCTATTGCTGATTCCATTGTTTCCTTGTCTTTTATTTCTCCTATTACCAATATGTCACAATCTTCTTTTAATGAGTTTTTAACTCCATCACTAAATGTTAATACATCTTGTCCTTTTCCTACTTCTTTTTGTATAATTATTGATTTTTTTTGTTTATGTCTGTATTCTACTGGATCTTCAAGCATTACTATTTTCTTTTTTTGCGTTTCATTCACATCATTTACTAATGCATTTAATGTCATTGTTTTACCTGAATTTGTTTTTCCTGTAACTAATATTAGTCCTTGTGTTTTATTCATCATTTTTTTTACTACTTCTGGTATTCCTAATTTCTGATATGTTGGTAATTCATTTTTTATTAATTTTAATGTATATATTGGTGTATCAAATGAGTTAGATATATTTACTCTAAAACGTATTTCCCCATATTCAAAATCTGTATCTAATTTTCTTGTTTCTCTAAATATACTATCTTTATCTATATTTCCGCGAATTAAATAATCATAAATATCACTCATATCATCTTGTGTTAAAACATCCACATCTTCTAATATTATCAATTCTTTTGCAATTCTTAAAATCGGCTTATTATCACATACTAAATGTATGTCTGATGCACCTTTTTTTATTGCAGTATCTAATATTTTATTCATATTTAACATAATTTTCAGTCCTTTCTTGTTAATATAATAATATTTTATTATTTAATTCTTCAAGTGTTGTTATTCCATTTAATACCTTTTTTATTCCGTCTAATACCAATGGTCTATATCCTTGTTTTAGTGCTTGTTCTTTTATTTCTAAACTTGATGCTCCTTTTGTTATTAATGATTTTATTTGGTCTGTAATATCTAATATTTCAAATATCCCAATCCTATTATAATATCCTGTATTATTACAATAATCACATCCAACTGCATCATATGTTTTTAGTCCTGAGAAGTCTATATCTTCCCCATATTGGTTCAATATTTTAGTAATTATCGTTTTTTCTTCATCATTATATTCTCTTTCTCTTTTACACTTAGGGCATACTCTTCTAACTAGCCTTTGTGATACTGATGTTGCCAGTATACTTGCTATATCATAATCTGATACACCCATCTTTCTTAGACGATTAATTACTTCTATGCTATCTATTGTGTGTATTGTTGATAATACATAATGTCCTGTTTGTCCAGCTTGTATAGCTATTTCTGCTGTTTCTAAATCACGTATTTCTCCTACTAATATAACATCAGGATCTTGTCTTAAAACAGTTCTTAGCGAATTAGAAAATGTAGCTTTTGGTCCTATTTCTATTTGATTTAGTCCATCTATACGTATCTCTACTGGGTCCTCTATTGTAGTTATATTTATTTCTGGTCTATTTAAATAATCTATTATACTATATAATGTTGTTGTTTTACCTTCTCCTGTTGGTGCCGCGATTATGGTTATGCTATTTCTTTTGTTAAAGCTTTTTCTAACACTTTCGTCTGTTCCAGGATACCCAAGCTCAAATATTTTTCTTATATTTGTATTTTTCTTTAATAACCTTAAAACAAACTTTTCACCATATATATTTGGCTGTGAAGATACACGAATGTTGTAGTTTTCGTACATTCCAATTCTACCATCTTGTGGTTCTTGCTTTTCTTGGTGCATATTAGATATTGCCTTTAATCTGCCTATTAATTGTTGTTGTTTATCTTTTTTTATTTTTGCTGCTGTATATAATTCTCCATCTATACGATATCTAATTCTTAAACCATCTTCTAATGGTTCTATGTGGATATCACTTGCTCGTTTTTCTATTCCAGTTTTTATAATACTATCTACTAACTCAGTTGTAGTTGTATTACTGCTATTTCCTGTTCTAGTAATATCTTCACTTACTTCTCCATCAAATGATTTTAATAATTTTACAATTTGTTGTTCAAATGTAATATATGGCTCCATTACTAACCCTTTATTAAGCACTAATAAACGTATTGCATCCATTTTTTTATTATTTACGGTATTAGCAAAACATACTTTTATTTTACCATTATTAATGTCAAAAGGTATTGCTTTATTTTGTTTTGCCATATCTGTTGAAATGTAGTTATTTATATTTATTTTTATTTGGTCACTTGTTAATAATATTCCCTTTGTTCCCAATATATCTCCTATAGCTTTTATTAATATATTAGGGTCACATACTTTTAGTTCATATAAAATGTCTCCTAATTTCATATTAGGATTTTTTCTTTGATAATCTAGCGCTTTTTCTATATCATTTTCTGTTACTATTCCTCTTTTTACTAATTCTACACCTATTGGTTGCTTTCTACGCAATTCCATAATTTTTTCTCCCTTCTAGTAAGTATTTAAATAAAATTTTAGTGAATTATTTCCAATTTTTTTAAATTCACCTGATATAAATTGAACTTCTATTAATTGTTTATTATCATCCAACTTGTATGAAAAGCTACAATTATCTATATTTTCACATATTTTAACATCATTTTTGTATAAAGCTTTTTCTATTTGTGAGTATTTATATATATTACCATTTGAAAATTCTATATAATTTATGTTTTGTTCTGTATCTGTTTTTAATACTTTATTTTCTTTTTCCTGTACATCTTGGACAAAATAACTTGCAAAAGTTGAATATGTTGAGCTATTGGCTTGCTTTTTTATTCCTTCTTTTATTTCTTTATTAAAATATGTTGAGAGTGTTGAGAGTGTTGAGATTACTATTAATACCGCTATAACATATATTATTACAGAAGTTGTTGTTATACCTTTTTCCTGCTTCATACTAATCTCCTTTCGTCTTTATTGTTGATAGTGTTATTTTTCTGTCTTTATTATCTTGTCTATATTGTATTTCAACTGTAATCTTTTTCAATATTTCTGGTTCTTTTCCTTTGCCTTCTTCTGTTTCTGTATAATCTTGTACTGTTACTGTTCTATAATATGGTGTATTTTCTCCATCTTCGTCTATTATATATCCATCTGATAATTTTGGTATATTTTGTATTTTTTGAGTTCCTAGTTTTGGTAATATCGTAAAGTCTATACCTTTTACTGTTTCTATTGTATCTATAGCATAATATAAAGCTTCATTATCCCTTTGTATATTACCATTATTTTTTTCTATATTTCCTGATATTACTGTAATAATTGTTATAAATATAGATATTAAAATAACAGATAAGATTATATCAATAATTGTTATACCCTTTTCACTGCTCAAATTCATTTTTTATCATTCCTTTTTTTATTGTATAGCCCTTATATGTTTAAGTTATGTATTTATTTCTTAGATGAAAAGTTTATTAGATAGAAATAATATATAAACAAATATCATAATATCTGCAATTGCAAGCATATATCCTATTGGTATTTTTGTGTCTGTTTTTTTCTTTAATATATGTTTTTTCTTATTATATATTTTTTTGCATAATATGCATATAATAAAAGTTACTAATACTACTGCTATTGCCATACATGTACATAGTTCACCACTAAATATTGCCATTATTACTGTTGTTATTATTATTCCATTTGTATATTTATCTTTTGCATATTTTCTTAATGTAATATTGTCTATTATTAATATTATAATATATACTAATAAATACATAGCATATCTATATATATTAGTTTCATCTACTATGTATAGATATATCATATATAGGATTGATATTATTATTCCGTATACAGCTACTTTTTTATCTATAATTTTGCTTTCTTTGTCTATTCCTGCCATTAATACTATAAATGTAAAATAAAGTATAAAGAAACCAAAATCTATTAATTTTAATACTTGTAAATTTTCAAAATCAAAATTCCACAAATATGCTATAATTAAAAAGAATATCCCTGATATTAGTTCTATTATAAAATAACGTGGTCTTATTTTTTCTTTACAATAACGACATTTTCCACCTAAAAATATATAACTAAATAAAGGGATTAGGTCCCAAAACCCTAATTTATGTTGACATTTTGGACAATATGAATGTGTATGTATTATATCTTGTTTTTTTGGTATTCTATATATTGCAAGTGTATAAAAACTACCAAATAAGATTCCTATTATAAATATTAGTGTGTAAAATATTATCTCCATTTCTAGGTTTTCCTTTCTAAAGGCTTAAATAAGTCATAATAGTATAAGACCCTTTTCCCTTTATTTATTTTTTTAGGCATATACTTTGTATATGCCTATGTCTTTAGTATTTTATATAATTATTCTGCATCTGATGCTACGTCTCCTGTCCATCCTGTTATTTTACCATCTGTTGTCATTGTTGCTTCTAAAGTTGTTCCTTCAATATCTGTTACATTTGTTGTTATTTTAGTTTCTGTTACATTAGCTACTACATCTTTTGCTTGTGTGTCTTTTAAATGTTCTGCAATGTAATCTGCTATTGTTGAACCATCTGTAATTAAGTTTTGTGAATTTTCTACATATTTTTCTGCATAATAATCTGTTATACATTCATTTATTCCTAAAAGAACTAATTCTTTTGCTGTTGAAATATCTGTTGCATATTTAGATTCTCTAGCTCTTACTAATATACCATTTTCTCCTGATAATGCTGCTAAAGTTACTCCTGCTAAAATTAATAAAACTATAATTGTTATTACTAGTGCTACTAGTGTTATACCTTTTTGATTATTTTTCATTTTAAAATTCCTCCCTATTATTTTATTTATTAAATTAATTATGTTTCTTACTCAGTTGTTGTTGTATCACCTGTCCACTCAGTTATTGAACCATCTGTATCAATTGTTGCTGTTAATTTTGCTCCTGTTGCATCTTTTACATTTGTTGTTATTGTTCCAGCAGATGCACTTGCAATTACACTTGATGCTTGTGTTGACTGTATATTATCCATTATATAATCTTGTATTGTTTCATCTCCAGCTGTGCTAGATACATATTTATCTGCATAATAATCTGTTATACATTCATTTATTCCAAGTATAACTAATTCTTTAGCATTTGAAATATCTGATGCATATTTAGCTTCTCTAGCTCTTACTAATATACCATTTTCTCCTGATAAAGCTGCTATTGTTATTCCTGCTAATATTAGTAAAACTATTATTGTGATTACTAAAGCTACTAGTGTAATACCCTTTTGGTTATTGCTTTTCATGAACTCATCCTCCTCTTCATTAGAATTATATTTTGACTGTACCCATTCTAAGTACAATGTTAATAACTTATTTAATTCCCTTATCTGGATAATAATTTGTACTTGTATTATCATCTGATGAAGAATTATTTTCTGTATCTATATTATTTGTTATATTTGTTTCATTTTCTGTTTTAGTATCTTCTTCTGTATCTTTTGAATCTGATTCTTCTGATCCTGTACTTGTTGAACCTGATGAATTTTCTGTTTTAGCATTTTCACTTGATGTGCTACTAGATATTACATCACTAAATGGATTTTTTCTTCCAGCTTTGTAGTCACTTGTTTGTTTATAATTATTTAAATCTGTTGATGTAACTTCATATGTTAAAATTACTTCATCTTGTTCTATTTCTGCTTTTTCTTCTAATGCTTTTTTAGTTTCTTCAGAAGCTGTATATGTTATAGTCTCAGGAACTACTTTATTCATAGGTACATAATCATAAAGTAATACTCCTAAGATCAAAATTATTGCTAGTGTGAGTAATAATATTATAATTATTTCTTTCAAAACATTTTTTGCCATAACATACTCCTTTTCTCTTTAAAGTTTTTGTTTAATTAACTGTATTTTTCATTGATTTTGTTGTATTTGTTGTGTTTGTCGTATTTTTTGTTGTAGTTGTATTTGATGTTACAGTTGTATTTTTTGTTGTGCTATTACTTGTATTTTGTGTTGTATCCTTTGTGCTACCTGCAGTGGTACTATCTTCTTCTATTTCATCATTTGATGAATTTGTCATTGCTGTTATTCCTGATATCGCTATATCTTTTGTTACAAATGTTGCTTCTACTTGTGAGCCATTATTTATTGGTGTCATTTTGAAGTCCTCTATTTTAAATCCAAGGTCTGAATTAT
Organism: uncultured Clostridia bacterium; assembly: GCA_944388755.1. GTDB lineage: Bacteria > Bacillota > Clostridia > TANB77 > CAG-508 > CAG-269. The sequence continues at coordinate 53,412 of CALXJY010000003.1, forward strand.
CTTCTAAGTCAGATATATACAAAGAAATTCCTACATAACTTCCTCTTACTGTAAAGTTTATATTGTAGTATTTGTAACTTGATGGTTCTGTTGATGTTAGAGTTCCATTTGTTAGTTTAAATACTGCAGTTAATCCCTCATCTGTTGCTAATGTTCCAAGTCTTGACCATAATTTGTCTACTGTATATTTTTGTGTTTGTAATGATGCTGCAACCTCACTATCTGTACTCACAGCTACCATATCTTCATATTTTTGTTTATATTCTTTCATTTTACTTATATCTGTATCTAATTCTGATAATTTATTAGGATATTCTGTACTAACAAGTTGTGTTGCTTCAGTTAATTTTTTTTCTAGTGATTGGTCTTCTTCTTGTATTTCTTTAACTCCTAATATATTAATTCCTCCAATGTGTAATCCTTGAATTACTGTTACAATTGTTAGTGCTAAAACAAGGATTATTACTATACTTAATAATAATTTTTTCATGGCAACTCTCCTTCTATCTCTACAGTTACAACATCACCGTTTTTCTGTCCTGATGTTGATAACACATTATTTAAAATCACATCTGTTTTTATGCTTCCTATCAAAAATGCAATTTGTTCATATTTTGGTGATTTAACTGTTATTGATACTTTATTTGATTCTGTATTTTCAATAGATGTTATTTGCACATTTGATGGTATAACATTCATTAATTGATTTAATAATCCTGGTATTGCACCTTTTACCTTATTTTTTTCCTCTAATCTATTATTTAATTCTTCCAAATTTAGTATTCTTGTTTCATAATCACTTGTTATTTTTTTTATTGATTGATCATCTTTTTCTGCTGATGCTATTTGAGCTTCTGAGTTACTTATTGAGCTTAGTGTTTCATCTGTTTTTTTCTTGTATTCATTTTTTAATAATGCAGAAAATCCACAATATACTATAAGTAGAATTAGTAATCCTATTGCTGTATTTAATAATCCTTTTTCAACTTTATCAAATGGTTGTTTTAAGTCATTTACAAATAAATTGCTTAAAAATTTGTTTCCTTTTGATTTTCTTCCTCTTTTTGGTTTTCCTATGTCTGTTGTAAGGAAATTTTTCATTTTTTCGTTAAATGCTTCTTTTTTGAAATTCATTTGTGAAATTCCTTCTCCTAAGCCCATTAATGCAATTGATATTGCAGAGTTTACTTCTACATAATCTTTTAAATTTATATTTGGTGTGTTTCCAACAAAGTCAGGCTTTAGTATTTCACATTTTACTCCTTCTAAATATTCTTGAAAATATAAATCAATATTATTTATTAATGAAGCTGTTCCTGTAATATAAACTGTTTCTATTTTTTCTACACTTTCATTTATAACTTTTTGTACTTGTCCAACTATTGGATATAAAATTGGCATTATATCTTCTAGATATCCTGTTTGTTCACTTGATAATTCTTTTGCTTCTGATGTGTATATTGTTGTATCTTTGCATATATCATAAGCTTTAGAATATGAATTTTCCTTTAAACTGATTTTATCCAAGAAATCTGCTGTTCCTTGTTCTAAAACTTTTATGTCATAAATGTTTTTCTTTATAATCGTTGTTATTGTTGTTTTTTCTTCTAAATTTACTATTAAAGAATTTGATTCTAATACTTTGTTTGTTAAATTAGTTATTGCAATTGGCAATGGATATATTCCTGTTAATCTATAACCATCTAATAATTGCATTTCTTTGTCAAGATCCATTTTGTTATTTGTTACATATAGTACTTTTAGTTTATCTTCATCCTCTATATTTTCTACAACTGCATATCTTGCTTCAAACACATTAGGGTTATAACCTTTATCATTGCAGTATGACTCAAATTCTGTTTTTAGTGCTTTATCTAAATCATTTTTACTAAGCATTGAAAACATGTTGAAATACTGGTATGTTTCTTTAGATAAATTTATGCAAACAGGTGTTTTATAACTATATGTTTCTTCTATAACTTGTTTTATTCCATCCTCTATTTTGTCATAGAATTTTATTCCAAATGCTTCTATTTTCTTCAAGTTTTTTTCTTTAGAAACTTTAGCATATTTTATTAAATTTTTTTCGATATATAAACCTAAACAACTTGCCATTTTCTACTCCTTTTTCTATTACTATGATTTGCATAAATGCTAAAAACATACTGTTTTTATTTTCTTGTTTTTCAATTTTTTTCAAATATTTTCTCTTATATTTTATCTTTTTTTGTAAAAAAGTCAATACATTTAATCTAATTGTAATACAACTGTAATATTGATGTAATATAAATGTTATCATATTCTTTTTGTTATTTTTGCAATAAAAAAACCATCTTGAATATCATTTGGGTATATATTTAAAAAATTATTTTTTTCATTTATTTTTTCTATTTCAAAATCATTATTTTTGTTTATAAATTCATTTATAATTTTGTCATTTTCCTCTTTAAAAATACTACAAGTTGAGTATATAATTGTGCCTTGTTTTTTCAAATATTTTGAACATGTGTCTAAAATTTTTGTTTGAATTTTTGTTATTTCTCCTATGTCTTTCTCCTGTTTTTGCCATTTTATGTCAGGTTTTCTTTTTATTACACCAATTCCTAAACAAGGTACATCTAATAGAATTTTATCAAATTTTTCTACATAGTTTGGATCAAAAATTGATGCATCTTTTACTTTTGTATTAATTATATTTAACCCTAATCTCTTTGAACTCTCATTTACAAGATTTATTCTATGTTTATGTAAGTCCCATGCTTCAATTTCACCTATGTTCTGCATTAGCTCAGCTATATATGTAGTTTTTCCTCCGTGGAGCAGAACATGCATCTAGAATTTTTTCTTTTTTCTTTGGATTTAGCAAAAATGCTGACATTCCAGCAGATAAATCTTGAATAGTTATATAACCCATTTTAAAAACTTCCGTGTTTTCTATGTCTTTTAAGTTGCTTAATATGTAAAAATCTTTTCCTATTTCTTGTATTATATCTTTATTTTCATAGTTTTTATCTTTAACATATTCAGATATTTTTATATATTCAATTTTTTGTTTTTTAAAAATTTCTTCTAATTTTTTTTCATTTATTTTTATTCTATTTATTCTTACCGTTATTTTTGGTTTTTGATTTAAATTTATACAGATTCTTTCTACATTTTTTATATCTTTTGTTTCTTTTAATAATTGTTTTACTATCCAAATTGGCATTGATGTCATTTTGGATATTCTTTCTTCTTCATTAGAAATTTTTGCAAATTCTAGATAATCTTGTTTTTCTACTTTTCTTAATATTGCATTTACAAAATTGCTACTTGCTGTATGTCCATATCTTTTTGCTAGTGTTACACTTTCATTTACAGCTGCTGATTTTGGTATTTTATCTAGAAATACTATTTGATAAATTCCCATTTTTAATATGTTTTTTATCCATGGAGAAATTTTTTTTAGTTTTATTTTTGAATATTTTTTTATTATTTCTTCTAATGTCAAATTCCACATTGTTACTCCATATGTGAGTTCTGATATTAATCCAATATCCTTTGAATTAAGTTTTCCCTTATTTTCTTTTATATATTTGTTTAATATTATATTTGAATATGCTTTTTCTTTTTCTATTTCATATAAAATTTTAAGAGCTATCTCTCTTGTTTTATCTACCATTTTATTCCTCCTATTTTCTATCTTAATATATATTATTTTTTTATAAATTGCAACTAATATTAAAATCTTGTATATTTTTTTTAAATTGGGTAAAAATACTATCAAATTATTTTTTGGAGGTATGTTATGGAAATAGAAAAGCATTTAACTATTACTGGTAGTTCAAATATTTCATGGAAGGATGCCATTGTAAAAACTATATTAGAAGTATCAAAGAGTATTGATTACTTATCTACTGTAAAAATATTAAACCAATATGCAAAAATTGATGGCAATAAAATTGCGGAATATTTTGTTGATTTAGATCTTAGTTTTGTAGTAGATGTAAATAGAAAGGGGGAATAATTATGAATTCAAATTCTTCTAATCCTATTGAAAGTAAACAAAAATATCAGGAATATGTTGATAAAAAATCGCCTAATTCCCCTATTTTAAAAAATTGTTTTAATGCATTTTGGGTTGGGGGGTTAATTTGTACTATTGGGCAAATTATCTCTAATATTTGTAAAATTCGAGGATTAGATCTTTCTGTTTCTAGTACTATTGTTTCTATTATATTAATAGGTATTTCTGCATTTTTAACAGGTTTAAATATTTTTAATAAAATAGGAAAATTTGCTGGTGCCGGTTCTTTAATTCCTATTACTGGATTTGCAAATTCAATTGTTTCTCCTGCTATGGAGTATAAATCTGAAGGCTATGTTATGGGAGTTGGTGGAAAAATGTTTACTGTTGCTGGTCCTGTTTTAGTTTTTGGTATTTCTGCTTCCATTATTGTTGGATTTGTGTATTTGATTTTTAATACTCAATCTATAACTTTAGTTTAATTTTTGATTGGAGATGATTTTTTGAAAAAAATTGGTAAACAAACTATTGTTTTTGATAATCCCCCTACAATTTTAGATTGTGCTAGTATTGTTGGTCCAAAAGAAGCTCAAGGACCCCTTTGTAAATATTTTGACCAAACATTAGAAGATGAATTTTGGGGAGAAAAAACTTGGGAAAAAGCTGAGAGTAAAATCATAAAAGAAACTGTTAATGCTGTTATTCATAAATCAGGTGTTTCTTCTGATAAGATTGATCTCTGCTTTGCAGGTGATTTGTTAAACCAGTGTATTTCTTCTAGTTTTGGATTACGTGACATAAATATTCCTTTTTTTGGTGTTTTTGGTGCATGTTCTACATTTGTTGAGTCTATGTGTTTGGGTTCTATTTGTGTAGAAAGTTTTTCTGAAAATGTTTTATGTGCTACCTCAAGTCATTTCTGCAGTGCAGAAAAGCAATTTCGTTTTCCTTTAGAATTGGGAAATCAGCGTCCTCCTACATCTCAATGGACTGTAACTGGTGCTGGTGCGACAATTCTAACTAAAAGTGGGCAAGGTCCTTTTATTACTACTATTACTCCTGGAAAAATTGTTGATATGGGTATAAAAGATGCTAATAATATGGGTGCTGCAATGGCCCCTGCGTTTGCAAATACTTTAATTGAACATTTTTTGGATACTGGTAGAAATCCAAATTATTATGATGCAATTATTAGTGGTGATTTGGGCTATATTGGTAAAGATATTGCTATAGATATTTTAAAATCTCAGGGTTATAATATTAAGTCTAATTATAATGATTGTGGTATTTTAATTTTTGATAAATCTTCTCAAGATACCCATTCAGGTGGAAGTGGATGTGGTTGTTGTGCTTCTGTATTTTCTGGATATTTATTTAAAGAATTAAAAGACCGAAAAATAAAAAAATTATTACTTATAGCTACAGGTGCTTTAATGAATTCTACTAGTTCACAACAAGGTGAAAGTATTCCTGGTATTGCACATGCTATTAGTATAGAAGTTTAAAAGGAGGAAATTAATAGATGTCTGTTGATTGGTCTCAAGTTTTTGATTTAATGTCACTTTTAAAGTGTTTTGTTGTTGGTGGAATTATATGTGTTATAGGACAGATTCTGATAGATAAAACTAAACTTACTCCTGCTAGAATTTTAGTTATATTTGTTACAACTGGTGCTGTCCTTGGTGGTTTAGGCATTTATCAATATTTAGTTGATTTTGCAGGTTCTGGTGCTACTGTTCCTTTAACTGGTTTTGGATATAATCTTGCTAAAGGTGCAATTGAAGGTGTTAAGCAATATGGACTTGTTGGAGCCTTTACTGGAGGCGTAAAAAATGCTGCTGGGGGAATTGCGTCTGCCGTCTTTTTTGGTTATCTAGCTGCATTAATTTCTAAACCTAAAATGAAAAAGCAATAAAATTTTTATAAATTTTAGAGTTTTGCTAATACAAAAATGTTACAATTGACTTGTAATCCTAAATTATATTAATTGGAAAGCCTTATACTTTGTACTAATTTAACTTTTTTCTTTGGCTTTCCTCCAATTTATTCTGCATAACCTAGACAAGTGAGCTGTAACATAAAAGCAAATTGTTGGAAAATATTATATTAATTTTAAATAGTAGTTATAGCATTTTATGCTATTTTCATGTATTAATTTATTTTCTTCCAATAGTTTAGTTATAGTAAATTTTTGTATTTCTACTATACCTTTATCTATATTTTCTTTTACTAAATCTGTGTATTTTGAACAAAATGTTCTTGTTTCTTCTGTTGCATCTGCCAAATATATTATTTTTTCAAGTATTGTCATATTTTCTCTTCCAGTTGTATGATATTTTATTGCATTTGCCATGTCTTCTGTAAAGTCATATTCGTTTTTGCATATGTAGCTTCCAAGTTTCGCATGTATTAAACTTTTATTTTTTTGCTCAATCTCGTCAAATTTAATATTGTATTTTTTTGTGCATTCCTGTATTTCTTCATTTGTTAATTCTTTAGCAATATCATGTGCAATTGCAGTTAATTTTACTGTGTTTATATCAATATTATATATTTTTGCATATTCCACTGCTCTTTTTACAACATGTTCTGAATGTTCAAATCTTCTCTCTGACATTTTTGCTTTTACTTCATTATATAACTTTTCATATTCAACCATATTTATATTCCTTTCGTTTACATTTTCTATTTCTCCAGTATATTATCTACTAATGGGTTTACTGTTCTACCTTCTTGTTTTGCTCTTTTTTTCTTTTCTTCTATTATTATTTTTACAAATTCATCTATATCTATTTTTTCATTATTTTCTAATTTGCCTACTAGATTTCTTATATTTTTATTTTCATATCTTTTTTGTTTTTTTGCTTCAATATTATCTGCAATATAAATAATTTTATCTAGTTTTGACATATGTTCTTCTCCTCCTGCTACATGATATGAAATTGCCTGTTTTATTCTATCAAATGCTATAGGGTCTATTGATTTGTCAAATTCCTGTTTAAATATTATTGCACCAACTTTCCCATGTAAAGCCATTGTATAACTATAGAGTTCAAAATCATATAATGTTGTTTCTCTTCTTAAGCATAAATTAAGCATTTCTTGTTCGTTCATAGATTTGCCTATATCATGTAATAATGCTGCAATTACCGCTTCTTTTACATTTTCTCCACATTTTTCTGCCAATTTTTTTGCAATTTCTGCAACTCTTATTGAATGATTAACTTTTTCTGTATTTTTTCCTAAATATTTAATTAATACTTTTTTTGCATTTTCTATTGTTATTTTCATTTTTTAACCTTCAATTCCTTTTAAATATCCTATAATATTATCATATGTTTTATCAAAATTTCCTGTATAACATAGGTCAACTTTTGGTAAAGTCTAATAATATATATTTTTTTCATTTTCTAGATTATTCTTACATGATTTTTATCCTCTTCAATCTTTTTCTGATACCTATCTTCTTCAGAAAATATACAGCCACAGTATTTTTGCATATATAATCCCAATTCTCTTGCTTTGGCTTGTCCTTCTCTGAAACCTATTCTAAAATCCCTGTACAAAAATTCTAAATTATATTTATCTGCTATTTTTTCTCCTAATTCTTTTATAATATCATGCTTCTGATATGGGCTAACTAAAAGAGTTGTTGTAATTGCAGTATAACCATTCTCTTTTGCATATTTTGCTGTTTGCTCTAATCTTATTGGATAGCAATAATCTTGGCAACGTGTATCTAAGTTGTTTATTACATTTTTGCAAAAATTATCTAATCCATAATCTTCTTCAAAAATTGCATTTACATCTATGCTTTTTGTATATTCTTTTAATGTATCTCTTCTTGTTTTATATTCTATGTATGGGTGTATATTAGGATTATACCAATATACTGTTGGTTCTATACCTTCATTTCTTAAACTATCTATACAATATACACTACATGGTGCACAACATGTATGCATTAATAATTTCATTTTTAATTTTCCTTTCTATTTTTATTTATACTCATATATATCAAAAATTGTTAATTCTCCTGTTTTTTTGAAGTTTAATCTTATATAATCTAATACTGTTTTTGGAGTTTGCCAATTCAAGCTATATTTTTCATTTTTTATTAAATATATTGTGTTTTCATTTGCTTCTTTTTTTATTTTTTCAATTTGTCCTTTTTCTCCATTTTTTCCTATGTTTCCTTTTAAAAACATATCATAATCTTTTGTGTATTTATTTAGAGGTATTGTATATATGGCAGACTCTGCATCTAATATATATACTGATTTTCCATTTTTTTGTTGTTCTGTTATATATGTATCTATATCGTTTATTCTTTCTACTAAATAATCTGGTATTTCTATATATTTATAACATTTTATTGCTGTGTTTATTTCGCCTTTAAGGTATTTATTTATATAATATGTTATATTGTTTGTTGTATTTTTTATTATTAACATGGCTAATCCAATACATATTAATAATGAAAATGTTTTATATATAAATTTTTTGTTTTTAAATTTTATTTTTATATATATTTTTTTTAATCCTATTGTTATTAAATATATTGTTAAAATAATTATTATAATTGTTCCTATTAAAAAATGTATTTTGTCTGCTATTGGATATACTACAGCTAACATTGGTAGTCCATACAATGTTAAGATTTGTATTGTTTTTATTTGCTCACCAATCTTATCTTTTTTAATTCTTTGTGTTATAAAAGTTGTAATTGATACAATTACAGCTGTTAACATTATTATTGGTACTATTTTTGCTAATATTACGATTACTTGTGATTCATTATTAAACAGTTCTGTATATTTTATACTATTATCAAATGTTGATATTCCTAATATTGCATAATTTATGAATTCTCCTAATGCATTTGTTACTATCAAATATATTAATAATACAAATAATGGCAATATTGCTCCTAAAGTCCTAATTCCAATATTTTTTAATTCTAGTTTTATTTCTTTTTTAGATTTTATATTAATTACTGGATACAATATAGTTGCAACTGCAACTAATAGTCCTATGCTTTGTTTTGTACATATTGCTAATCCTGCAAGAATTCCTTGTATAAATTCTTTCTTTTTTGTTACGGTTTCACTTTTAATATCTCTATATAGTATAATTAGTGTTAAGAATAATGTAGCATAGTTATAATCAATACAATACACGTCTTTTAATAATATTCCTATAAGAAAAGTAGATATAATACTTATGTTTGTTTCTTTTAATATTTTCTTTAATATTTGATATATTGTATATAATATTGCCGTTCCTAATACTGCTGATAGTATTCTCATAATTATTAGATTATTTCCTAAAACCTTTAAAAATATGCTGTTTACCGCCGGTAATAATGGTGTAGTTATTGTGCTTATGTCTTTATATGGTATTTTTCCAATAGCCATGTTCCTTGCTACATTATAATTCCATATCTCATCTAAATCTCCTAAAGGTCTTATTATAATTAGACTAAATATCGCAATAAATATAAAAATGCATAATATATATTCTTTTTTTATATATTTTTTTATCATTTTTTTCCCCTTTAATTTTATTGTGTATATTCATATCCCATGTGTTTATATGCTGGTGGCAGAACTTGTCTCCCCCTTAATGTACGTGCAATAAACCCTATTTGTATTAAATATGGTTCATATACATCTTCTACTGTATCTACTTCTTCTCCTATGGTAGCTGCTAAAGCTTCTATTCCTACAGGTCTTCCTCCATATTGAACAATCATTGTATCTAATATTTTTCTATCTATTTCATCTAATCCTAGTTCATCAACTTCTAATTTATTTAATGCATGTTTTGTTATTTTTAGTGTAACTTCACCATCTCCTAATACTGAAGCATAATCTCTAACCCTTCTTAATATTCTATTTGCTATTCTTGGAGTTCCTCTTGATCTTCTTGCTATTTCTATAGCTGCCTCATCTTGTATACTTACATTTAATATTCCACTTGATCTTTTTACTATTTTAGTTAAATCTTCTACTGAATATAATTCTAGTCTATGTACTATTCCAAATCTGTCTCTTAGTGGTGTTGTTAGTGAACCTGCTTTAGTTGTTGCTCCTATTAGTGTAAACTTTGGTAAGTCTAGTCTTATTGACCTTGCACTAGGTCCTTTTCCTATTATAATATCTAGTGTATAATCTTCTAATGCAGGATATAATATTTCTTCTACACTTTTACTTAATCTGTGTATTTCATCTATAAATAGTACATCAAATTCAGATAAATTTGTAAGTAATGCTGCTAGATCTCCTGGTTTTTCTATAGCTGGTCCTGAGGTTATTTTTATGTTTGAATTCATTTCATTTGATATAATATTAGATAATGTTGTTTTTCCTAGACCTGGAGGTCCATATAATAAAACATGATCTAATGGTTCTCCTCTTTTTTTTGCCGCTTCTATATATATTTTCATATTTTCTTTTACTTTATCTTGACCTATATATTCGTCTAATGTTTTTGGTCTTAATGAGTTTTCTAGTCTTTCTTCTCTTGAATCTTCTAATTCAGGATTTATAATTCTTTCTTCTTCCATTTTTCCTCCATTTTGTTTCAAATACTTTCTATAAAATTTTCTATTATTTTTAACATTTTTTGATTATTAGGTTTGTATTCTTTTGGCTTAAAATTTTTTGCTTTTTTTATTGCATTTTCTAATTCTGTTACATCATCTATTCCTATTATATAGCCTTTTTCATTATACATTGTTACTATTTCTTCTTGATGATTATTTACATGCTCACCATATTCATGTTTTCTAGGTATTGCTATTACTTTTTTACCAAATTTTAGTGAGCTTATTATCGAACCTGCCCCTCCATGTGTTATTATAAGAGAGGCTTCTTTTTGATATTTTTCAAGCTCTTCTTTTGGTAGCAAATCAAATACTTCTATATTTTTTCCTTCATATTTTGTATAACCTATTTGTGCTACTACTTTTTCTTTAATTACTTTTTTTTCTATTAATTTATCTATTTCTTCTAACAGTCTATGAAAACTGTTATTTTGTGTTCCTAACATTACAAATATCATTAAAATATTGAACCTCCATAAATCGCATTCGGATATAGTTTTAACATTTCTTTCCATTGGACAATAAACAAATCTGCTATTGGATATATTAATTTTCCTGTTACTGTTTTCTTGTTTGTATTTGCTATTGTTTCTATAAATATTACTTTACTTCCAAATATTTTTCCTAATATACACATTGGACCTGCTGTATGTGTTCCTGTTGTAATTATAACTTTTGGTCTTATTTTAAAATATAAATATACTGTTTTAAAACATAAAAATGTGTATTTAAATATGTATGTAAACATCTTTGCTCTTGTTCCATATGGTAAAAAATATAATCTTTTCTTATATTCTTCTTTTAGTTTTTCATTTGCTTTATCTTTTTCAGTTATTATGTAGTAATCATATTTATCAAATAATGGTTTTAATTGTAGTAGTTCATTTAAATGTCCACCTGTACTTGAAATAAATAATACCTTTTTTTTCATATTTTTTTCCTTTCCTTTATGATAGTTATATTATATATTTTTTTTACTTTAATGTCTAGTAAATTATCATTTTTTGTTGATTTTAGCATATAATATTGTTATTATATATTATGAAATTTATTTTAATTTATTCTTATGGAGGTTTGAGTATGAATTTTAAAAAGTTAGATATTAATGATTTTGTTTGTAATCCTTTTTCTAAAATTGGTAAAGATTGGATGACTATTTCTAGTGGGAATGTTGAAAATTCTAATTCTATGACTGCTTCTTGGGGAGGTCTTGGTGTTATGTGGGGTAAAGATGTTACTTTTACTTTTATTAGACCACAGCGTTATACTAAAAAACTTATTGATACCAATGATAAATTCTCTCTTTGTTTTTTTGATGAAAAATATAAAAAATCTTTATCTTATTTAGGTACTGTTTCTAGAAATGACAATTCAGGTAAAATGAATAATTGTGATTTGACTACTTGTTTTATTGATGATGTTCCATGTTTTGAAGAAGCTGGTTTAATTTTAATTTGCAAAAAACTTTATGTTCAAAAAATGGAGCCTACTTGTTTTATTGATACTACTTTAGATAACAAATGGTATGAAAATAAAGATTATCATTTTATGTATGTTAGCAGTATTGAAAATATTTTTAGTAAACTATAGACATATTTTACATAATATGATATAATCGTGAAAACTATCTTATTTAATTTTATCAAATTATGGAGGTAAAAGCTTATGAAAAAGCGGGTACTTGTATGGGATTTAGATGGAACTTTATGGCAACACAAAAAAGACCAAATAGAGATTTTGGCAAAGGATTTAAATATACCATATACTGAAGAATTAAAAAATCAATTCTTTTATATGATACAAATGTTTCATTCTTTGCTTTTAGATAAACGTCTTACAAAAGATCTCGTTTCTTCGATGATTTCTGATACTATGCCAATACTGCGAAAATATGGTATTTCTGGTAACCAGTTTTTAGATATTTGGAATAAATCTGATTGCAACTACTTAACAGAAGATGCAAGAAATATTCTTGATATCACCTCAGGTATTGGTTACAAAAATATTGTACTTACAGACTGGTGGTTTGAAAGACAGTTCAAACAGTTATTATTTTTTGAAATACTGGATTATATCGAAGAAATTTATGCAGTAGATGGTCAATACCAAAAAGCCTGTACAAAATCATTTTCTAGGCTTTATATCAAGAATCCATCTGACTATATCATGATAGGAGATTCTATTCCCAGTGATATAGCTTATGCTAAAAATGTTGGTATAGATTCCATTTGGTACAACAAAAAAGGAATAAAAAATGTATCATCTATTATCCCAACATATGAAGTTAGGGATTTGATGAGCATTTTGGATTATATATAATATGTATAATCCAAAATTTTAAAAGGCGACTGGTAATATTTAAAATATTATCATGTCGCCTTTTCACATATGGCAAAGCCACTTTTCTTATGTGCATAGAAATCTCTGATTTCGTTATGCACGCCTTTCTTATTGTATAGGAAAAATCGGCTTTTATCTTGACCTCATATAAGATTTTTCCGTATACAACAAGGTTAGGCTTCTTATATTCGTGCAATAATTGCGAAGCAATTTTGCACATGTGTGCATAGAAATCTCTGATTTCGTTATGCACGCCTTTCTTATCCAAAAAATCCTCTTTTCTTTACAGGTGGTTGTTCATTCATTGTTTTTGCTAGTTCAACTAACAATTCTCTTTGTTCTTTACTTAATTTTTTTGGTGTTTGAACTACAACTGTAAATACAAAATCTCCTACAGATGAGGAATTTACGCTTTTAAATCCCTTGTTCCTAATTGTAAATTTAGTGCCTGTTTGAGTTCCTTCTGGTATTTTGTATCTTTCTTTTGTTCCATCTACCATTGGTATCTCTAGTTCTCCTCCGAGTGTTGCCTGTGTTATAGTTATTGGAATATCACATAATACATTATTTCCTTTTCTTGTAAATATACTATGTCTTTTTATTCTAACAGTAATATATAAGTCTCCATTTGGTCCGCCTTTTTCTCCTGGATCTCCTTCTCCTCTTAAAACTACAGTTTGATCATTATCTATTCCTGCTGGTATACGTACTCTAATTTTAGGTTGTTTTCTTACTGTTCCTTTTCCTCTACAATTTTCGCATGGTTCTTTTATTATTTCTCCTGTTCCATGGCATTCTGGACATGTTCTTGTTGTTTGCACTTGACCAAGTATAGTGTTTTGCACTTGTTTTATTTGTCCTGTTCCTTTACAATTAGGACATTTCATAGGATTTGTTCCTGGCTTAGCTCCTGTTCCATGACATGTACTACATGTTTCATTTCTAGTTATTACTATTTCTTTTTCTACTCCTAAAAATGATTCTTCAAATGTTATATCAAGATGTAAATTTAAATCTGCACCTTTTCTTGGTCCACTTTGTTTTCTATTAGTTTTTCCTCCAAATCCTCCTCCAAAAAATGAAGAAAATATATCTCCTAAATCTCCAAAGTCTCCAAACCCATCAAATCCTGAAGATGTATAAGAATAATATCCATTTCCTCCGCCGAAAGGACCTCCTGCTCCATTAAAGCCTTGTGGTCCATCAGGTCCAAACTGATCATACATTCTTCTTTTTTGTGGGTCAGAAAGAGTTTCATAAGCTTCATTTACTTCTTTAAATTTTGCTTCTGCTTCTGCTTTGTTATCTGGGTTTGCATCTGGATGATATTTTTTTGCTAATTTTCTATATGCTTTTTTTAGTTCATCCTCTGTGGCATTTTTATTAACTCCTAAAACTTCATAATAATCCCTTTTACTAGCCATTATTGTCTTCTCCTCTTTATAAATTTAAAAGGGGATTTTCTCCCCTCTTATTTATTGTCATCTTCTACTTTATAATCTGCATCATATACATTTCCATCTGTTCCATTTTCATTTGAGCTTGTATCTGTTCCAGTTTGTGCTTCATTTGGGTTTGCTCCTTGAGCACCATTTGGATTTGCATTTTTATATAATTGTTCTGACATATCATAAAATACTTTTGTTAATTTTTCTGTAGCTTCTTTTATTTTTTCTGTATCATTTGTCTCTAATGCCTTTTTAGTATTTTCAATTTCTGTCTCTACTTTTGATTTTTCTTCACCACTGATTTTATCTCCTAAATCTGATAATGTCTTTTCACTATTATATATTAAACTTTCTGCATTATTTTTAACTTCAATTTCTTCTTTTTTCTTTTTGTCTTCTGCTGCATGTGCTTCTGCATCTTTTACTGCTTTGTCAATATCTTCTTCTGTTAGGTTTGTTGATGCAGTAATTGATACATTTTGTTCATTTCCTGTTGCCATATCTTTAGCTGATACATGTACTATACCATTTGCATCAATATCAAATGTTACTTCTATTTGTGGTACTCCTCTTGGTGCTGCTGGAATTCCTGTTAATTGGAATCTTCCTAATGTTTTGTTATATGCAGCCATTTCTCTTTCACCTTGTAATACGTGAACTTCTACTGATGTTTGACCATCTGCTGCTGTTGAGAATATTTGTGATTTTTTAGTTGGTATTGTTGTATTTCTTTCAATTAATTTTGTAAATACTCCACCATATGTTTCAATACCTAATGATAATGGTGTTACATCTAATAATACTAAGTCTTTTACATCTCCAGATAATACTCCACCTTGTATTGCAGCACCTATTGCAACACATTCATCAGGATTTATTCCTTTATCAGGTTCTTTTCCTGTTATTTTTTTAACCATTTCTTGTACTGCTGGGACTCTTGTTGAACCACCAACTAATAATACTTTATGAATGTCACTTGCTGATAATCCTGCATCTTTTAATGCTTGATTTACAGGTCCTGCTGTTCCTTCTACTAAGTCATGAATTAACTCTTCAAATTTTGCTCTTGTTAATGTTATATCTAAGTGTTTTGGCCCTGTGCTATCTGCTGTGATAAATGGTAAATTGATTTGTGTTTGTTGTACTCCTGATAATTCTATTTTTGCTTTTTCTGCTGCTTCTTTTAATCTTTGCATTGCCATTTTATCTGTTTTTAAGTCAATTCCATTTGATTTTTT
>CALXJY010000004.1 GCA_944388755.1 uncultured Clostridia bacterium
TATAGAATAATTTAGAGGTCGCTAATTGCGACCTTTTTTCTCTTATTTCAATCTTTTAGACATTTCTTTATTAAAAATCACTTTCCATTTGCTATTATGTTTATCAATTCTATATTTTATTTCTCCAATTATAATTGATAAGATAATAATACATCCAAAATAGATAAAAATAATCATTTTTTCCTCCTTGCCAATTGGCTTTCTAAATTAAGTTAACAAGTTGCTATTTATATTTAAACTGCTCTTAAATTAGAACAGGAATTAAAAAAATATATTTACATATTAACATAATTCATATCTTTTTTCAACTACAATTGCTTATTTTTTCTATATATTCATCATCTTCTATCTTAGAAATTGCAAAACATTTCTTACCTAGATCTTTTAAAGAAGCACCTACATGATACAATTCTTTATTATCTATTATAATAAATCTATCATGAAATTTATTGGTATACGCCACTTTTAGGATTGGATATTGTTTGTTAAATTTATTAATGTCTAATTTATTTAGATTACTATTCTGCGATGTCAAAATCACACCTTCTACATCTTTATTTTTCTTTGATAACATTTTCAAAATACTGTCATCTATGTAATTATCTATAATTAAGATTTTTTGTTTTGCTTTTTTTATAATATCTATAATTAAACTATAAGCATCATAAATTTGTCCATCAAAAAATATACTTTGTTTAAATTCTATTTTTTCTTTTTTTTGAAGTTCATCAAAAACTTTTTCGAACTTCTTTTCATGTTCTGTTAACATTTTATTTTGTTCCAACACCCTATATTCTATGCTAGTCAGTCTTTCAAATACTTGCCCATTGGTTGCTATAAATCTCCTCATCTCAACAAAAGCATTCATTATATTTATACTTACCTGAATTGCAATATCATTCTTTAACAAACCTGAAAGCATAGCAATGCCTTGTTCTGTAAAAACATATGGCAAATATCTTCTACCTCCATAATTTTCTTTTTCTAAACTTGAGGTCGCAATTTGCGACCTCAAGTTTTCTGCTTCAATTTCAGTTAATTTAAAGCAAAAATTTTCAGGAAATCTCTCGATGTTTCTTCTTACCGCTTCATTTATACGTTTAGTTGGATAGTGATATAACATAGCTACATCACTATCTAACATTACTTGTTTTCCTCTAATTGTATAAATTAAATTTTTTATTTTTTCTGTTTCATATTTTTCTACATCTGATTCTTTATTTACTAAAATAACATTATCATTTTCTTTTTCCATAACTATAACTTTCCTTGTAATATAAACTCATAATAACATATTTAGATAATTTATTTTTACTACATTTATTACAATTTATATGATATTACTGTACGATATATTTTAAAACATTTGTTTGTGTTTGTCAAGTGTTTTTTCTTTTATTTATTTTTATCTAAATCATTTAATTTCCTACTTTCATCTTTCGCTTTCTTCATTTTTTTGTAAACTTTTATCCTTTTTTAGCATACTATCTAAATCTTCTTTAATATGCGCATAAGAAAGAAAATCATCACCATATTCACTTAAAAACATACCAAATTCTTGTTGGTTTAATAGTAGAATAATTCTAACATTGTTTTGTAAATAAAAGCTATCTCTAGGCATATTAAAAACATTCATATAAAAATCACCAATTTTTGTGATTTGACCAGTTTGCTTTAAATATTCTGCTTTTAAATTAATATTTTGTATTCAAGTTTTCAAGTGCCATAGGAATACAAAATTTGTAAGATATCTTATTTACTTAATGCTATTTTTCTTTTTGTGATTCCTAATATTTCTAACCCTTTTTGAACATATTCATTTTTCATAAAATATTTCCATATAAGTCCAGTATAATAGTTTTCAATCATTATCATACATATTCCTTTATCAATTCCTATACACTCTTTTGCATACCACGGTTTTTTCATATCTAAATTATATGAATCCTTAAATCCATATTTACACCATAATTTAGGATAATTGTTATAATAATTTTCTACTGCTTTTTTACAAATATTTGGTGTGAATACAAGTGATCCTATTGCTCCACATGGAGGAATAGTTCCATCGTTTTTTTCGTCTACATTTGCTATTGCTGGCATTGCCCCAAAGTCTCCTGAATATCCATTAGGGCAACTACTTGCTGTAATTCCCCAAGAATTTTCATTAAAAGTTCTAAATTTAGAGCTTTTTTCTATACAATATTCTCTATTTGCAAGTGTTGCTTTTACTGAATTTTCGAACCAATCAATACCTTCTTCGTCTTTTAGTCCTCTAAAATCAAACCACGCATGTGAATATTGATATGTAAATAATGTTCCACAATATGTATATATTATATCTTTTATGTCTTTATAATCTTTTTTTTCTTTTTTAAAACTACTGTATAAAATCTTATTTATTGGATATGTTGGTGAAGCTACACCTAATATATATAGCATTAATTGTTCTGCATACATATCCCAATGTCCCCAAAATCCTTTTTCTTTCGAATATCCCATATAAAATTGATTTACTTCTTTATCTACATACCAGTTCCAATTTATATTTCTATATAGTTTTTCTGCTTTTTCCTTGACCTTACCTCCAAAATACTCTCCTACAAGAATTGCGCCACAGATAAATATAGCAGTATCTATAATAGATACCTCTGAATTCCAAGCTCTTTTTGCAGTATGTATGTTTACAAAATGATAAAAAAATCCATTTGTAGATTCCATGTTATTTAAAAATGTATCTAATGTATTTTCTGCTCTTTCATATGCTTTTTTATTTGAAATCCATTTTCTTTGTGTTCCTATTACCAGCCCTGCGAATCCATATCCAACTGATGCAATACTTGCAATATCATTTGCTAATTTTGTTTTATCTCTAATTAGCCCATATCCTTTACTTCCTTTTAAATTATTTGCTTCTTTTACAAAGAAATTATAGCTACCTTTTAATTCTTTTTTTAAGATAGTATCTCCTTTATGTTTTAATATTCTCATAAAAAACGATCCCTCCTCAAATAAAATTATACTAATTTTATTTGAGTGTATCAATGGAAATATTTAGGGTACATGTATATAGCCCAAAAGAATTTATATATCCTTTTGGGCTTCCCAATTTAAAAATATTATACTCCCATAATATTATATCCATTATCTGCATATAAAATTTGTCCTGTAATTGCTTCTGACATAGAACTTAATAAGAATGTTGTAACATCACCTACTTGTGTTATTGTGACATTTTTACGCATAGGTGCCTTTTCTTCTATAACATCTAATATTGAATTAAAGTCTTTAATACCTTTAGCAGATAATGTTTTTATTGGACCTGCTGATACAGCATTCACTCTAATTCCGTCTTTACCTAGATTATCAGCTAAATACCTTACGCTTGTCTCTAGTGCCGCTTTAGCAACTCCCATTACATTATAGTTTTCAACAACTTTTGTTGAACCATAATAAGTTAAAGTTACTATACTCGCTCCTTCATTTAACATATCTAATTCTTTAGCTACTCTTGTAGCTAATACAAAAGAATAACTACTTACATCTACTGCATGTGCATATCCTTCTTTACTAGTCATAATAAAATCATTATGTAAATCTTCTGTGTTTGCATGTGCTATTGCATGAACAATTCCATCAACCTTTCCATTTTCTTGTTTGATTTTTTCAAATGTTTGTTTTACATCTTCATCTTCTGATGCATTATCACATAAATATATTTTTGAACCTTTAAATTCTGAAACTAATTGTTCAATTTTATCTTTACATTCTTCTCCTTTATATGTAAAAATTAATTCTGCTCCATTTTCGTAGGCTGATTTTGCAATTCCAAATGCAATACTCCATTTATTACGTATTCCCATAATAATAATTTTTTTCCCTTTTAAAAGCATGACTTTATTCCTCCTTTTAAATTTTACAATTCATAATATGTTTAAACTGCTATAGAATAATTTGATTATAACAAATTTATAAAATAAATTTGTGTTCTCTATTAGAAAAATAGTACTACTTTCCTTATAGAGAACTTTCAATATTTTGAAGTTCTTTATATTCACCAATGTTTCTAAATTTTTGGTATCTTTTTTCTACTATTTCTTTTTTGTTTAATTTTTTTAAATCCTTTAATTGTGTTAAGATTTCTTTTTTTAAATTATCTGTAATTTTTTCAAAAGAAAAATCTTTTTCCTTTATTATTTTATCAATAATATGAAAATCATATAAGTCTTTTGCAGTTAACTTCATCTTTTCTGCTGCTTCTTTTGCTTTACTTGAATCTTTCCACAAAATACTTGCATAACCTTCTGGTGATAAAATAGAAAAAATTGCATTTTCAAGCATTATTATTTTGTTTGCTATACTAATTGCTAATGCTCCTCCACTAGAACCTTCTCCAATAACAATGCTAATTATAGGAACTGTTAATTTTGACATTTCAAACATACTGCGAGCAATAGCTTCACCTTGTCCTCTTTCTTCTGCGCCAATGCCTGGATATGCACCCTTTGTGTCAATAAAAGTTATAATTGGTCTGTTGAACTTGTCTGCTTGTTTCATTAATCTTATAGCTTTTCTGTAACTTTCTGGATTAGGCATACCAAAATTTCTTTTCACGTTCTCTTTTGTGTCTCTACCTTTTTGCTGTGCTATTATTGTAAAATTTTGTTTTCCAATCCTTCCTAATCCACATACAGTTGCTGGATCATCACCATATAATCTATCACCATGTAATTCTATAAATTCATCAAATATTAACCCAATATAATCTAAAGCTGTTTTTCTATTAGGATTTCTTGCTATTTCTACTTTTTCCCATGCTGAAAGTTCCATTATTTTTCACCTCCATCATTGGTATTTAACTTAATTAGATTTGATAATGTATCTTTTAACATTCCTCTTTCTATAATTTTATCAATAAATCCATGTTCTAATAAAAATTCTGAAGTTTGAAAACCTGAAGGTAAATCTTCTCCAATTGTTTGTTTTATTACCCTTTGACCAGCAAAACCTATCATTGCACCAGGTTCTGCTAAAATTATATCTCCTAACATAGCAAAACTAGCAGTTACTCCACCATATGTAGGATCTGTTAAAACAGATATGTATAATAGTCCTGCTTCGTCAAATTTTGCTATGGCTTCTGTTACTTTTGCCATTTGCATTAAAGATATAATTCCTTCTTGCATTCTAGCTCCTCCTGAAGCACAAAATATTATAAGTGGTAATTTTAATTCAATAGCCTTTTCTACAGAATATGTTATTTTTTCACCAACCACACTTCCCATACTTCCCATTAGAAAGTTACTATCCATCACACATATAACAACTTTTATTGAATTAATTTCTCCAATTCCACATTTAACTGCCTCTTCAATTTTTGTTTTTTGTCTTAATTGTTTCATTTTGTGTTCATAATCTTCCAATCCTAAAGGATTAACTGTATCTATATTTAGCTTAAATTCTTCGAAAGTATCTTTATCTATAATTTGATCTATTCTTCTTCTACTAGATAATCTGAATGGATGGCCACATAGAGGACATACACTATTGTTTTCTTTTACATTTTCTTTATATAAAATCTCTTTACAAGCCTCACATTTTATCCACTTTCCAACTGGAATATCAACTTTATTGGTTGGTCTTATATTTTTATTTTCACGCTTTTTTATTTTATCTACTATCACTAGTTATACACTCCTATCCTAAGATTTCCTTTTCAATAAATGATGTATCATAATTTCCTCTTATAAAATTTGGATTCTTCATAATATCAAGTAAAAAATCAATATTAGTGTCTATTCCATCAATTACTAACTCTTCCAATGCTCTTTTCATTTTTGCAATTGTTTCATTTCTATTTGTTCCATGAGCTATTAATTTCATTAGCATAGAATCATAATTTGCTGGAATTGTATATCCTTCATATATAAAAGTATCTATACGAATTCCATTTCCTCCTGGTAGATTCAATCCTATAATTTTACCAGGTGCAGGTCTAAATCCTTTACTTGGATTTTCTGCATTAATTCTACATTCCATAGTATGACCTTGTATTTTTATATCATTTTGGTTAAATCTTAATTTTTCTCCTGCTGACACTCTAATTTGTTCTTTTATTAAGTCAATTCCTGTATTTTCTTCTGTAATTGGATGTTCAACTTGAATTCTAGTATTCATTTCCATAAAATAAAAATTTCCATTTTTATCTACTAAAAATTCTACAGTTCCTGCATTGGTGTATCCTGCAACTTTTGCTGCATTTACAGCTGTTTCTCCGATTTTATTTCTTAATTCTGTACTAAGTACAATAGATGGTCCTTCTTCTAATATTTTTTGATGTTTTCTTTGGATAGTACAATCTCTTTCTCCAAGATATACAACATTTCCATATTCATCAGCTAAAATTTGGACTTCTATATGTCTAGGATTTTCAACAAATTTTTCCATATAAATTTCATCATCAAAAAATGCTGCTTTTGCCTCTTGTTTTACAATATTATAATTTTCTTCTAATTCTGTATCATTATTTGCTACACGTATTCCTTTTCCTCCTCCTCCAGCTGATGCCTTTAACATAACAGGATATCCTATTCTTTCTGCTATATCTAAAGCGTCTTTTAGGTTATTTATTTTTCCATCAGATCCTGGAATAACTGGAATTCCTGCTTTTTTCATCATTTCCTTTGCATTTGACTTATTTCCCATTTTGTCTATAATTTTATATGATGGTCCTATAAATTTAATGTTAGATTCTTCACATATTTTTGCAAAGTCACTATTTTCTGCTAAAAAGCCATATCCTGGATGAATTCCGTCTGCTCCTGTAATTTTTGCTGATTCTATAATATTTTTTAAGTTTAAATAACTTTTATTAGAACTAGCAGGTCCTACACATATTGCTTCATCTGCTAATCTTGTGTGCAAACAATCTTTGTCAGCTTCTGAATAAATTGCAACTGTTTTTATATTCATTTCTTTACATGCTCTTATAATACGAACTGCAATTTCTCCTCTATTTGCAATTAAAATTTTATTCATGTGATTTCCCTCCATTTATACTACAGCAAATGTCAATTCTCCTTTAGCTGCTATTTTTCCATCTACTGTTGCTATTGCTTCACCAACACCTATTGGTCCTTTTCTTTTTATAATATGTACTTCTAGTTTAAGTTTATCCCCTGGTATTACCATTTTTTTAAATTTCATTTTGTCAATTCCACCAAATAATGCATTTTTGCCTTTATTTTCTTCTAAAGACAATATAGCAACTGCTCCAGCTTGTGCTAAGCTTTCTGTAATTAAAACGCCAGGCATAATTGGGTTTCCTGGAAAATGTCCTTGAAAATACCACTCTTTTTCATTAACATTTTTATATGCTATACAACTTTCTCCTGGTATATATTCTTCTACTTCGTCTATCATCAAAAAAGGTTCTCTTTGTGGAATTATGTTTTTTATCTCTTCTTTGTTTAACATTTTTATCACATTCCTCTCAGGCTATAAAATTTTTTATTGTATAATATTTATCTTGGTCACAAGATTTTCAATATACAACACATTATTTTATATAATTCTAAATAGTGGATCTCCATATTGTACAGGTTCTCCATCTTTTGCTATTATTTCTGCAATTTTACCATCATATTCTGATTCAATTTCATTCATTAATTTCATTGCTTCTATAATACAAAGCACATCACCTTTTTTTACTGTTGAGCCAACTTCAACATATGAATCACTATCAGGAGAAGGCTTTGTGTAAAAAGTTCCAACCATTGGAGAAGTTACAATTTTGCCTTCTTCTTTTTTAGGTTGTTTTTCTTCCTCATTTTTCACATCAATTAAATGTTCTATTTTATCATGTCTTTCAGGTATTTTTTCTTCATGATTTTTTTTCATTTTAATTTTAATTCCATTTGGAAATTCAATATCTAAACTACTTAATTTTGATTTTCCCATATCTTCTATTAGTTGTTTTATTTGTTCATATTCCATTTTATTTCCTCCTAATTTTTATACTTTCTTAAAATAATACTTGCATTATGACCACCAAAGCCAAGTGAATTTGACATAACAATATTAATATCTTGTTTTATTGGTTCATTTGGTACAATATCTAAGTCACATTCTTCATCAGGTACTTTATAATTTATTGTTGGTGGTACTAAAGAATTTTCTATTGCTTTAATACTTATTATAGCTTCAATTGATCCTGCAGCTCCTAATAAATGTCCTGTATTTCCTTTTGTTGAACTTACTTTTACCTTTTTTGCATAATCTTTTAATACTGTTTTAATAGCTTTTGTTTCTGTAGAATCATTTAAATGTGTAGATGTACCATGTGCATTAATATAATCAATTTCTTCAGGTGTAATTTTTGCATCATCTATTGCTCTTTGCATTGCTCTTGCTCCGCCTTCTCCATTTGGATCAGGTGATGTAATATGATATGCATCAGATGTTGCTCCATATCCAATTATTTCTGCATAAATATGTGCTCCTCTTTTTTTGGCATGTTCTAATTCTTCTAGTACAATAACTGCTGCACCTTCTCCCATAACAAAACCTGATCTTTCTTTATCAAATGGGATACTTGCTCTATTTTTATCTGTTGAATGTGAAAGTGCTTTCATATTTTCAAATCCTGCAAGTCCTACTTCACATATTGGTGCTTCACTTCCTCCTGCTAAAACCACTTCTTCATAACCATGTTTTATAGCTCTATATGCTTCACCTATTGAATGTGTTGCTGAACTACATGCAGTAACAATTGAAATAGATTCTCCTTTAAGTCCTAAATCAATTGCAATATTTCCAGCTGGCATATTTACTATTCCCATTGGTATAAACATTGGTGAAACTCTGCTATTACCTTTTAGTGTATTTGTTTCACATTGTTTTTGAATTGTTTCTATTCCTCCAATGCCTGACCCTACAAAGATTCCAACATTATTAAGGTTTGTATTTTCCTTAGTTATTTTACTATCTTTAAAAGCTTCTCTTGCTGCAATTATAGCATATTGTGAAACTTTATCTAATCTTTTAGCTTGTTTTACATCAAAGTATTTT
Organism: uncultured Clostridia bacterium; assembly: GCA_944388755.1. Taxonomy (GTDB): domain Bacteria; phylum Bacillota; class Clostridia; order TANB77; family CAG-508; genus CAG-269. Next base: position 9,070 of record CALXJY010000004.1, read on the forward strand.
GAACTGTCATAGTTTTTTATTTCTCCAGCAAGTTTTGTTTTAAAATTTGTTGTGTCAAATGCAGTTATTTCGTCAATTCCGCATTTTTTTTCTTCAATACTTTTCCAAATTTCATTTACATCGTTTCCAATTGGACTTATTGCTCCAAGTCCAGTTACAACAACTCTTTTATCCATATTAAACCATTCCTCCATCAACATTTATTACTTGACCTGTAATATAACTACTTTCGTCATTTCCTAAAAAATATACGACATTTGCTACATCTTCAGCTGTGCCCATGCGTTTCATTGGTATTTGTGAATTTATATTATTTTTTACATCTTCTGATAAAACTTCTGTCATGTCTGTTGCAATAAAACCAGGTGCTACACAATTTGCACAAATATTTCTGCTTGCAACTTCTTTTGCTACACTTTTAGTAAATCCTATAATTCCTGCTTTTGATGCTGAGTAATTTGACTGCCCAGCATTTCCACAAACACCAACAACTGATGATATATTAATAATTTTACCATTTCTTTTTTTCATCATATATGGTATTACTTCTTTGGTCATTAAAAAAGTTCCTTTTAGATTTATATTTATAACTTTGTCAAAATCTTCTTCTTTCATCCTCATAAGTAAACAATCTTTTGTTACTCCTGCATTATTTACTAATACATCGATTTTTCCAAATTTTTCAATTGCTTGTTTTACCATTTCTTCTACTTCATCTTTTTTTGAAACATCTGCTTTAACACATATTGTTTCAATACCATATTGTTCTAGTTCATCTTTTAAGCTTTGAGTATCTGTATTATCTGATACATAATTTAGGACAATATTATAGTTATTTTTAGCAAATTTTAAAGCAATCGCTTTTCCAATCCCTCTTGCTCCTCCTGTTACTAATGCAACTTTTCTTTCTTCCATATTTATTCTCCTTTCTCATTTAAAAAATCTTTTAAGCTTTCTAAATTATTTATATTATATATATTAGCTTCTTTATAGTCTTTTTTAACAAATCCTGTTAATGTTTTTCCAGGTCCTATTTCTACAAAATCTGTAATTCCGTTATTTCTCATTGTTTCTATTGTTTTATCAAATCTTACAGGGCTTATTATATGTTTAGCTAATATTACTTTCATATTCTCGTCTTTTTTATATGGCATGCCATCAATATTTTTTACTACTTGAATATCATTTCCATTTTCAAATTTTGCATTTTCTAGTTCTTCTTCATATAATTTTTTTGCTTCAAGTAGTTTTTCAGTATGAAATGGACCACCTGTTTTTAATGGTATAACTCTTTTAGCTCCAGCTTCTTTTAATTTTTCTGTTGCAAGCTCAATTCCTTTTTCTGTTCCTGATATAACTGTTTGTGCTTTGCAATTATAGTTTGCTGGGACTACAAATTCAGTATTTTTTATATCCATACAGATATCTTTTATTATAGAACTATCTAAACCAATTACTGCAGACATCATATATTTTTCTTGTTTTGGCAAGAAATTCCCCATATAATAGCCTCTTTTTTTAATAAGCTTCATTCCTTCTTCTATAGTAAGATATCCTCCATATATTAATGATGTATATTCACCTAAGCTTAAACCTGCTGTCATTTCTGCTTTTATATTATATTTTTCTAAAACAGATAATATTGCTAAACTTGTTGTTAAAATTGCAATTTGAGTATTTTCAGTTTTCATTAATTCTTCTTCAGGTCCTTCAAAACACAATCTCTTTACGTCAATTCCTGTTACATCTTCTGCTTTTTTATATATTTCTCTCGCTTCTTCAAAATTATCGTAAATATCTTTTCCCATTCCTACGCTTTGTGCCCCTTGTCCAGGAAATAAAAATGCTGTTTTCATATTATTCTCTTCCTTTCCTAAATTTCGCTTTCTAATATATTACAGAAACTAGAGTCGAATTCTTTTATGAATTCTTTTATAATTAATTTATTGTCTATTTTAATTCCAAATTCTTTTTTTATTGAAGTCGCAATATTTTTAATCTCTTCTTCAAAATTCATTTGATTTGTGTTAATTCCTATTCCAATAACTATAGTATTTACTATACTTCCCTGTAATTTTGTTTCTGTTAATATACCTCCTATTTTTTTATTTTTTATAATTATATCATTTGGTTTTTTTATATTCAAATCTATATTGTATATTTTTTTAAAGACTTCTACTAAAATTTCTGCAATTTTAGTGGTTAACCCTTCTAGTTTATTTATTTCTATATGTGGAAACATTACAAAAGAAAAAGCTATATTATTTTCTTCAGTTGTATACCACTTCCTGCCATGTGTTCCTATACCATCTGTTTGTATATCTGCCATTATGAGTGTTTTATCTTTTATATCTCTGTTTTCTATTTTTCTCCATATTTCTTTTTGTGTTGAATCTATAGTTTTATAATGAATAATATTTATCTTATTCAATTGTCTTCATTTCCTCCTGTCTCTTTATTTTTGAAGTTGTAGTCCTAATTAGTGGAGTTTCTGTTATAATTAGTCCATGTATTGCTTTATATGGTGGCATAGCTTTGTTTATTTCTTTTATCTTATTGTTTATGGCATCATATATTTCTTCATCACTGTCTACTTTATAAGCTTCTTTAACAATTTTTTTATCAATTACGACTTTTACATGTATTCTAATATCATCTTTGTTTTTTCTATTTGTTTTTCCAAATATAAAAGATTCTTTTACTCCTTCAATTCTATTTACTAGACTTTCCATTTCTTCTGGAAATATATTTTTACCATTTTTAAGAACTATTACACTCTTTTTTCTACCAGAAATAAAGATATATCCATCTTCATCAATTTTTGCCAAATCTCCTGTATAAAACCATCCATCTTGTATAACTTCTTTTGTTGCTTTTTCATTTTTATAATACCCTAGCATTACATTTGGTCCTTTTACTGCAAGTTCTCCTATTCCTTCTTCATTTGAATCTACGATTTTTGCCTGTACATGTGGTACTACCTTTCCTATAGATCCTAGACGATGTGCTGTATTTGTTTCGATTCCTATTATTGGTGATGTTTCTGTTAGTCCATATGCTTGACACAAATTAATGCCTAATGTTCTATATCCTTCTAATACTTTTTTATCTATTGCAGCTGCTCCTGTGACAAATAAGCGAATATGTCCACCAAATAATTCATGTATTTCGTTAAAAATTTTCTTTTTTTCTTCCATTGTATCATTTTTATGTTCTTCCATTAATAGTTCTATTTTTTCCCATTTTCCTTCTTTTTTTGATTTTCTTATCATATTATAATACATATTTTCATAAATAGCTGGAACAAATGATGCAAATGTTATTTGGTATTCATTTAAGTTTTTCATGATATGTTTTAATCCATCACAAAATGCTGTTTGGCAACCTTTATAATATGAAAATAAAAATCCAACTGTACATTGAAATACATGGTGTAATGGTAAAAAAGACAATATCCTATCTGTTTCGTTAATATCTAATACACTCGCTAGATCCATTAAATTAGAACATAAGTTTCTATGACATAATGCAACTACTTTTGATTCAGATGTTGTTCCTGATGTAAATAGCATTATATTCATCTTTTCTGGATCTATTTTTGTATTTATGTATTTTTTATTTCCTTCTGCAATTAGTTTTTTTCCTGTTTCAATTAATTCTTTTTGTGAATATATTCCATGTCTATTTTCTATTGAGTCCATTGAAATTAAATGTTTTAATTTTCCAGTATTATGTAATATTATTCTTTTTAGGCTTTCTTCGTATTCTTCTGCATAAAATATTGCTTCTATTTCTGATCTTTCTATTAATCTTTTAAGCTCATTTTCAGGTAGTGATTTGTCTAATGGAACTATTGTTCCAACACCACATGTTACTGCTAAATATGCAATTTCCCATTCATATCTGTTTTTTCCAATAACAGCAATTCTTTTACCTTTTAGTCCTAAATTTATTAAGGCTGTTCCTAATGCATTTATCATTTCTCTTGCTTGTTTATGTGTATAAATTTTATATTCACCATTTTTTTCTTTTATTTTATATGCTGGTCTATCTCCATATAGTTTTTCTGTTTTGTTTAACATATCTTTTAAATCTGTAATCTCTAAGACTTTATTCATAATTGACTCCTTTGTATATAATTTCCATATAATATTATCATATTTTTGTTATTTTTTTAATTAGACTAAGTGGTCAGTATAATTTTGTGCTTTGTAGTTTTATAATAAGTTTATAAACTTAAAAAATAGTATATTATATTTCATAAATTTTCCGGTTCATTTCCGTAAATTATGAATTTCTAAAATATCTTTTACGGCACCCTTCCAATATTTCATATTGAACACTTTCCGTAAAATCTATTTAAGAAATTCTATAATTTACTCAATTCAACTACAAATTTACTCAATATAATATACTATTTTTTTAAAATTAAAAATCAAGAAACTACAAAACACAAAATTATTTCTAACAAAATTAAAAATTAATATGGATTTTTTTAGAAGAAAGTGTTAAACTATTATAGGAAATGGAGTTGATAATTATGATTAAAATAGCTTTTTTTGACACAAAAGAGTATGACAAAAAATTTTTTAATAAATATAATGAGGATTATGGATATGATATAACATATTTTGAATCTTTACTAAATTCAGAAACTGCTCAACTTACAAAGGGTTTTGATGTAGTTTGTATTTTTGTACATGATAAAATAGATGAAGCAACTTTTAAAATTTTAAATGAAAATGGTGTTAAACTTGTTGCACTTCGTTGTGCTGGTTTTAATAATGTAGATTTAGCTCATAAAGGTAATATAAGAGTTGTTAGAGTTCCACAATATTCACCATATGCAGTTGCAGAACACGCTGTTGCTTTACTTTTAAATATTACAAGAAAATTATATAAATCTTATCAACGTACAAGAAAGTATAATTTTACAATTGATGGATTACTTGGTTTTGATATTCACGGTAAAACTATTGGTGTTATAGGAACTGGTAGAATAGGCAAAGTTTTTATTCAAATTATGAAAGGTTTTGGAACAAATGTAATTGCATATGACTTATACCCTGATAAAAAGGCAGAAGAAGAACTTGGATTTAAATATGTTAGTTTAGATGAGTTATATGCTAAATCAGATATTATTTCTTTACATTGTCCATTAACACCTGAAACAGAAAATATTATTAATGATAAAAGTATTAAAAAGATGAAAGATGGTGTCATTTTAATTAATTGTAGTAGAGGTAAATTAATTGATACAAAAAGTTTAATAAAAGAAATGGAAAATGGCAAAATTGGTGGTGTAGGTCTAGATGTTTATGAAGATGAAGATGAATTTTTCTTACGTGATATGTCTAATTCTTATAAAAGGGATAATAATTTATCTATTTTATTATCAATGCCAAATCTAATTATAACTTCACATCAAGCATTTTTTACATCTGAAGCATTAAATAAAATTGCAAGTGATACTTGTAAAAATATTAAAGATATATTTGATAATAAAGATTGTATGAATGAATTAAAATAGAGGGTACTCCCTCTATTTTTTAAATATTTTTCCGAATATTCCTTTTGAATCATTTTCACTTTTTCTAGTTTGCTTTCTTGAATTTTTGTTAATATTAGTATTTTTTTTACGTATTTTTTCGTTTTCTATCTCTTTTTTATTTTCTATAATTTCATCCTCATATTGTTCTTCTTCTATATCTTCATCATAATATTCATAATCAGCATCTTTTTCACTATCATATTCGTCATCTTCATATTCATAGTTATCATCATATTCTTCTTCGTCTTCATCTTCATCATTATATTCTTCTTCATAATCGTCATCATCATACTCTTCATCATAATCTTCTTCATAGTCGTCATCATCTTCGTATTCATCTTCTACATCATAATCTATATCTTCTTCTTGCTTTTTGTCTTCTATTTCATCATTGCTAATAAACCATTCTTCTTCTTCATCTTCTTGTTCTTCTTTTAAATATTCTTCTTCAAAAATGGCCTGATTTGTCTCATGTGGTTGTTCTTGAGCTTCTTCTTCATAATCATCGTCTTCTTGTTCTTCTTCAGGCATAAATTCTGTCAAATCTCTTTCAAAATTTTCTTCTATTTCCTTATTAAATACTTCATATAAATTTTTTATTCCTTCAATTCTCCAGTAATTTGTATTAATCATTGTTCCAACATTTGATTTTATTGAACTTGCTTCTTGGTTAAAGCTCTTTTCTGTTTCTTCAATATCAAGTAAATATGTGCTATTATATAATTCTCTATATGCTTTTTTAGATGCTTTGCCTGCAATTTCTCTTAATATTAAGTCATATAAATTTTTAATTTGTTTAATATCTTTTTCAAAATTTACAGTTGCTTCTTTCATCATTTGCTTATGTAATTTTTCACCATTTATAGCTGTCATTCTTTCATTATCTAAAAAGCTAATAATATATTCTTTTTCTGCTTCTATAAAATCTAGTTTTATCATTACATTTTTTAATAATTTTTTGTATTTATCTAATTTTAAGTTATCAGATTCGATTTCTGACATTAGTTTTCTAAGTTTTTCATATATATTTGTGTAGCATTCCGCTTCTTTTTTAGCGATATCTACTCTAATTTCTACAGCTTTTTTTATTACATCATTATCAAACTTAACTTTTTCGTTTTTACCATTTTCTAACATAATTTTAGTTAGAGATTGTATTATTGTGTCATTATCTATGTTTATAAATTCTTTTACTTTTTTTACACATGTTAAATCTATATTTTCTATTTTTTGGATAGTATCATTTAAAATCTTTATATGATTTGTTTCTGTTGCTCTTTTTGTTTTTGCGCATTTATTTCTTTCTTTTTGCTTTTCTACGAATTTATTTAAAAATTCTATATAATTTTCTCTTATTTCTTTTTGTTCAGCTATATTTTCATCTATATCTTGTTCTAATCTCAATATTTTTTTTTCTATCATTTCTGGTGCTTGGTCTAAGTCATTAAATAGCTTATTTCTTTCTTCTTCATGTTCCATATTTTCTGAACATAGTACTTCTTGTTTTTTTTGGATGGTTTGCATATTTTTTGCAATTTCATCAAATTCTTTTATTACTTTTTCTTCTTCTTTAGTTACAACTTGATATTTTTCCATTTCTTCTAGGATATCTTTATATATCTCAAAACTTGATTTTACATTTGTTTCATCATTTTTTCCAAATATGTTGCTTAGATATCTTTCTAGAACAATTGCATTTCTTTCATACATCAGTTTTCCCTCCAAATTATTTTAATTTGTCAAACCAATTATATACAAAATTCAAGTAAAAGTCTAGTATTTTGAAAGAAAAAAAATTTATTTAATTATGTAATTATATAAAACAAGCTATACTCAAATTTCGAGTATAGCTTGTAGATGTGTAATAATTTTATTATAGATAATAAAGTTAAATTACCTATTCTTTTTTGGAAAACATTAATTTTATTTTTGCTTCATTCAGTTCAGAACAAATTTTTCTAAGAGTATTTAATTTGTGTTTAAAATTAAACTCATTCTGAAAGCTTTTCCAAAGATTTAACCTTAAACGAAAATCAGGTAGCTCTGTTTTATACTTTAATTCCTCTGCTATGAAGTGAACATATTCATCTTTTACTTTAAGAAATTCATCAAAATTTACAAATCTTAATCCTTCAACTCCACTTGGCATATAGCTACGGTATTCCGATACTTTCTTGACTTTCATTTCGTTAATTATGTAGTCTATGGAAAAATTAACTGCATTTTCACATTTCAAATCTTCTGAATTAAAGTGATTTGAATGAGGATTTGAAACGACAAATGTAATAGTTCCTTTCTTTCCAAAAAACGATATCCCATATGCAACATTTTTAAGAATCGATATTCCTATATCAAAAGGAGAAACATTTTCTTGTAATGACAGTTCTTTAATTATATTTATCCATTTTTCAGTTGGATAAGTCTGTGCTAAGAAAAAAATCTCCTCATATGATAGTTCTAATGGTTTTTTGGTGATATCATTATTTTTCCAAATTCCTTCAATTACTTCATTTGGTAATTCACTAACCAACTCTAATATCCGTTCTGATAATTGCCAATACTCACTTTGTAGACAAGTTCTTTTCACTTCATCTGTAATATTACTTATCTCAGTGCTAAATTTACTAAGTCCTTCCTCTACTTTTCTAATTTTCCTTTTTATTTTTCCTAAATGCATTTCTCCCTCGTAACCTAATTCTAAATCTTTTTTTGCCATAACTTTTTTCTCCTCTCATGAAAAAGCATTGTTAATAAGTTACAAAAAAAGTTTTCCTCCCTTCATTCTTGTCTATTTAGACTTTTAATAAATATATTATAACATATTTTAAATAATTGTAAAGATATTATGTTTAATTATTACAATAAACTTTGAGAAATTATATCTCAAAGTTTATTGTATCTGTAGTTTTAAAATTATTTTTATCTATTTTATTTATATTTGCATTTGATAATATGTAGTATCCATCATTTGCATATATAATTCTATTAATTTTTTTGTTGTAATCTCTATTTGTATTTTGAGTATATTTTCCTTTCAGATTAAATCCGTTTTCTATGCTAATCTCATAAATTAATGCCTCTGACACAGATGTATTTTGTCTGTAATCTGAGATTGGAAGTGCCATTATATTATTTATGTATAATATTGCTTTATGATTATATGTAGCTTCTGAATATGTGCTAGAGTTTCCAATTATTTCGGTAAATAATTCTTTTGGATTATTCATATCTGTTACGTCAAGCATTGATAATTTAAGTCCATTGTTTATATTTCTTGTTCCATCATTATTTGTATCATATCCAAAGCCTATAATATGTGTTTCATCAAAAGGATGTAGGTATGTACTATATCCGGGAATTTTTAGTTCTCCTTGTTTTGTTGGATTTTGTGGATCTGATAAATCAATTACAAATAATGGGTCAACTTGTTTATATGTTACAATATATGCTTTTTCCCCCATAAATCTTACTGAATATATATTTTCTCCATTTGCTAAATTTTCTAAATTTCCTATCATATTTAATTCTTTATCTAAAATAAATAATTTATTATTTGTATCATTAGAATTTGTTTGGGTATTATATGTTTCTTTTGTTACTGCAATTCTCAGATTTTCGTCTTCATCTTCGTCAGCGGAAAATTGATTTAATACCCTACCCTCTACAGTGTTTTCTGCTTTGTAATTAATTTTCCCATTATCTAGATTAAATTTTATAATTTGTGTTTTACTACCTAATAAAGAATATGTATTAATATCATAAATTTCTTTTGTTTTTAATATGTACATATTTTTATCAGAACAATATATGGTATCTCCTGCTCCTAAATATGTTTGTATGTCTGCTTTTTGATTGTCTTTTATATTAAATCCACATACAATCAAATAATTATCTATTTTACTGTCATCAAAATACCTAATATCATTAAATTCTATATATTTTTCTTCATCATCTATTGCAGTATCTATATATGTTGGTTTATACTCTTCCTCTTTCAAATCTTCTAAATTTGTGTGTTTTATTGTATTTATTTCACTATATAAATACTTGTTTGTTATTACATATACACTATCTTCAAGCATTCTTGAAGATAAATATGTGCCATCCATTTCTATTTTTCTTTCTTCTTTTGGATTTTTTCTATCTTGTACATCATATGTTATAATTGCTGTTTTTTGCTTAGTTCCTTCTACATATGCTACATCTTTTGTCTCATATATTGTTCTAGGCTCTATATTTGTTATTCCATATGTAATTACAATTAATTTATTTCCTTTGATATATAACTCTTTTGGTATTTTGTCTGTATATATTATTTCAGATTCTTGTACCATTTTATTTTGTATGTTTATTATTACGACTTTGTTTTCTATAATATAGTAAATATATTTTCCGTCTGTTTTTACTATATCTGCTTCATCTACATTTGTTTCTTGAACATTTGTTGTACTATATGTAGAATCATTCATAGCTGACTCTGTTATTCCTTGTTCCGTTTTTAATTCATTATTTCTTATATCAGAGTCTTCTTGTTTTTTTAGAATGTTATAAAAGTTTTCAAAACTTCCTACTTTAGCAAGTTTTATTTCTTCCTGCACATCTACAAGATTTTCATTATTGTTGTTAACTTTTTTAATATTTATTCCTAATATACTAACAATGACAACTGTTGCTAGAACTGTAACATATGATATATATTTTATTCTTAGTTTCATTTTGTTTTTTTCTTTGGTTTTATATTCATCATATTTTTTATAGATGTCATTTATGAATTCTTTATTATCCTTCATATTTTTCACTCTCCTTTCTTATTAATTTTTCTAGCTCTTTTCTTGCTCTATGTATTAATACTTTTGTACTAGATTGTGATTTTTTTAGAATTTTTCCAATTTCGCTATATTTTAGTTCTTCAATATCTGCTAAGTAAATTGCTTCTCTATAATTTGTTTTTAGTTTATTTATTGTTTTATATAAATTTTGTTTTTTCTCATTTATAAATACTATTTCTTCTAATTCATGTGTATTAGAAGTATTTAAATACTCTAGTTCATTTATATCTTCCTTATATATTATTTTCTTTTCTCTTTTTATGTAATTTAATGCTTTTGATTTTGCTATTGTGAATAAATATGTTTTTAACGAATATTTAAAATCATAATCAACCCTATGTACTAAAATATATACAAACACATCTTGTGCTATATCTTCTGCTATATCTATGCTTTTTACATATGTTGATATAAAATATATTAGTTTGTCTTTATGTTTTATTACTAATTTTTCAAAACTCGAATTATTTCCTTTTAGAAATTCCTGGTACAGTTTTTTATCTGTTTCTTGCTCCAAGTTATCATCCCCTTTATTATTTTCTTTTGCTATATTTAATACAATTATATCATAGCTATAGTTACAGAAAATATAAAATTATAATAATCTAATAAGATTTTAATCGTTTTGTTTGTTTATCTATATATTTTCACGTTTAAAATCCCCTAAGTTTTACCTTAGGGGATTTGATATTGAAACTATTATATGCCCTCTTCTTCAGCATCAGGTTCTGTCTTTGGAAGACTTTCTTCACTTGGATTTACAGGTATTGTTTCATCTTCAAGTGTAAGAATTTTCTTTGTTACCAGCATTGTTACTAATGTGGTATATGCTGTTGGAGCAATTTTTCTGATAGTTTCCTTTAACTGCTCCACAAAGTTTTCAGTTTGTTCACTTACAGTATTTTCATCTTTAACTGTTTTGTCTCCCAAGACTTTTTTGCCATATATGAAGGCACAAATTCCGAGAATTGCAACAATTCCTGCAAATACTCTTATCTTCTTCTGCTGTTTTTCATCTGACAAATCAATATTAAATTTTTCTTCAATAAACAGTTTAGCTAATTCAAGATATGTTGCTAGCTTAACCTGAATATCATCACTTATGTTCCAAATTTTTTCAAAAATCTTGCTTTCTTTTTTTGGTCTATGCAAATTCACATAAACAAATATTACGCTTAAAGCAATCGGCAACATTTCTTCCATCTTCGGCTGAATCCAGGAAAACTTTCTTGCTGTTTGATTAAGTTTACTCATTTCCTTGTCAACATCTTCTATTGCCATATCTCCTTCTTTAATTAGCTCTTTTTTGTCATTTCCAAACACATTTCCAGCAATTTTTAAGGTTCCATAAGCTCCGGCAGAAATTCCACCAATAGTCATGAGTTCCTTAAGTGATTTCTTATTTTCCAATATTTTAAGCTTAAATCCCAACTTTTTCTCACATTCTTCTGCGACATTGTTAACTGTGAGATCAAATTCTTTAGAGCTTAAAATCCGGTATGCTCCATATACTGTTACAACTGGTATAACCCACTGCAGTGTGGGTCTATATTTTTCTGCATATAATTTTACTGCTTCTAAATTTTCTTTTGGTGACCTTTCATATAACACATCCTTAATTGTTAATTTTTTTGTTGTTTCATTTTTTGACATAGCTGTGTCCTCCTTTTTTTGTTGTATTACTTCTTCATGTTTTTCACCTTTATCAAACTCTAATATAAATTCCATTGGTATAGGATTTTTCGCCATTATTCTATGTTTTTCATATCCAAACCAACTAAAAAGATACCTTGCTATTGCACACCAACAGTTATATTTACAATTTGCACAAGGAAATGAAAAAGGTTTGCTTTTGCATAATATATCACTTTTGCATAATATATCTACTGGAATACTTATTCTTATAGTATTTTTTAGTGGATCCTCTACTTTTTCTAATTTGTCAATTTCTATTTCTGCTCCAATATAGAAGATTCTTTCGCAGTGATAATTTAGCCATTTCACATATAATAGATTTTGTGAGACATATATTGCCCATCGTATTTTCTCACTTGTTTTATAAGTGGATTCACTTTCATAAATAAGTGGGTATGCCTCATCATAACATTGCAGTTGTTTTCCTTTCACTTCCTTCCAGTCACGATCTAATGAACATTTAATTTTTGTTGGAGCTAACCGTAGAAGCTCATAATTCTCCATTATGCTTATTTGTCTCCTCTCTTATTTTTAATGGCATAACATTACTAATAATTTCAATATCTCCTTTCTTTAATAGTATATTTAATGTTATATACTTTAAGTTTATCAAAGTAAGTCTCTCTTTGATATATTACACTAAATACCGGCTTTATTATATATTAAATTTACATAAAAGTCAACAAGTATTTTGTCAATTAAAAAAGTAGATAAAAATTTATTGTATTTTTACCTACTCTTGTAGTACAATTATTTCTTTTTCTTTTTCTTTTTAGATGTTTTATAAGTTATTCCATTTCCTATTGATATTGTTGCTGTCCCTCTTGAATTAATTGTCACTTTACCCAATTTTTGGCTTACTGAAATACCAGTTTTACTGATATTCAAAAAAGTGCCATCTCCTATTTTAATCCGTTTGCGATAACTAAATCCCATATATCTGTCTCCTTTCAAAAAATAAATGTACTTGCTTCTCTCTTAGCACAAGAGAATTTTATAATTGCGAATATATTATACTATATCATATTTTACATAAAATTGCAAACATTTTCATTTTATAACTGTAATAAAAAAAGAATATGTTTTTCCTAGCAAATTAAAGCTTTTAAAAATGTCTCTAATGTGGGAATTATTTCATTTTTTCTTTTATTCTAACTAAAGTGTTTAGAGCATCAATAGGTGTTAATTCATTAAGATTGATTTTATCTATCTCGTGTGCAATTTCTGCCAATTTATAATTATACATATCAAACTGACCTTCAACTTGTTTTTTTTCTTTCTTTTCCATTTGTTTACCTGTTAATATGTTTTTTCTTTCAATATTTTTTAGAATTTCGTTTGCTTTTTGTGTTACTTGTTTTGGAACTCCAGCAAGTTTTGCTACATGTATACCATAACTTTCATCTGTTCCACCTCTTACAATTTTGCGTAAAAATATAATATCTTCTCCCTTTTCTTTTACTGCTATAGAATAATTTTTTATGCCTTCTAATTGATTTTCAAGTTCTGTTAGCTCATGATAATGTGTAGCAAATAATGTTTTTGCTCCACATTTTTCTTTATCTGCAATATATTCTGCAACTGCCCATGCAATTGATAGTCCATCATATGTGGATGTTCCCCTTCCTATTTCATCTAATATTATTAAACTATTTTGAGTTGCTTCTTTAAGTATAGATGCAACTTCCATCATTTCGACCATAAAAGTGCTTTGTCCCATACTTAAATCATCTGATGCACCTACTCTTGTAAATATTTTATCTACTACTCCAATATGTGCTTCTTGTGAAGGTACAAAACTTCCAACTTGTGCCATTAATGTTATTAAAGCTACTTGTCGCATATATGTGGATTTTCCTGCCATATTAGGTCCTGTTATTATTGATAATCTATTTTCATTTTTGTCTAAATATGTGTCATTTTCTACAAATATACCTGCTCCTAACATTTTTTCAATTACAGGATGTCTACCTGCTTTTATATCTATAATCCCACTATTGTCCACTATTGGCATGCAATAATTTAAGTCTTCTGCTACTATTGCAAATGATGTTAATACATCTAAAGTTGCTACAGCAGTTGCAGATATTTGTAATCTTTTTATATTTTTTGATATTTCTTCTCTAATTTGTACAAATGCATTATATTCTAAATTTACTACTTTTTCTTCAGCTCCTAAAATCTGATTTTCTAGATTTTTTAATTCTTCTGTTATAAATCTTTCTGCATTTGTTAATGTTTGTTTTCTTATATATCTATCAGGTACTTGGCTTAAATTTGATTTTGTTACTTCTATGTAATATCCAAATACTTTATTAAATCCTACTTTTAGATTTTTTATTCCTGTTTTTTCCCTTTCTTCTGCTTCTAGATCTATTATCCAATTTTTACCTTGAGTTGTAGCAGTTTTTAATTTATCTATTTCTTCATCATAACCTAGTTTTATTATATCTCCATCTTTTATTGTCATTGGTGGGTCATCTATAATTGCTTTCTCAATAAGTTCATATATGTCTTTTAATTCATCTATACTATTATATAATTCTGTTAGCATTACTGAATTACATTTAGATAGTGTTTGTTTTAAGTCAGGTAATTTTTGTAACGAATTTTTTAATGTTATCATATCTCTTGCATTTGCATTTCCATATGCCATTTTGCCAGCTAATCTTTCTATGTCATAAACTTTTTTTAGATTTTCTGTTATATCTCCTCTTAATATCATGTCATTTTTTAATTCTTTAACACTATTTAATCTTTTGTTTATTTCTGTTACATCTATTAATGGATCATTTAGCCATCTTCTAAGTAAACGTCCTCCCATTGATGTAGATGTTTTATCCAATACCCATAAAAGCGTTCCTTTTTTTGATTTATCTCTCATTTTCTCTGTTATTTCTAAGTTTCTTCTTGCATTTATATCTAAAGACATATACTTTGATATTTGATATATTGTAATTTTATTTATATGATCCAAACTAGTCATTTGAGTTTGTTCTATATATTGTACTAATGCATTTATACTGCTTATTGCTAGTTTTTTATCTGCTATATCTTCTATCTTTTTATTATTTGTGTCTGTTATATTAAATCTTAAATTTAAATTATCTAATTTATCATCAAAATACTTATCTTCATAATTTGTTATGTAACAATCAAATCTCTCTTTTATTTTGGAGATTTCTTCTTCGCTATCTGACATCATTGTATTTATAACTAGTTCTGATGGATTATACCTTGCAATTTCATCTAATAATAAAGGAAAATTTTGATTATCTTTTATTTCTGCTGAATAAAATTCTCCTGTTGATATGTCACATATACTTATTCCGAAATATATTCCTGATTTAAATATTGACATTATATAATTATTTTTTCTTTCTTCTAGCATATTACTATCTATTACTGTACCGAGGTGTTATTACTTTTATAACTCCTCTTTTTACTATTCCTTTTGTTGTTTTTGGATCTTCTAGTTGTTCACATATTGCTACTTTATACCCTTTTGCAATTAATCTTGAGATATACATTTCTGCTGAATGATGTGGTACTCCTGCCATTGGTGCTCTTTCTTCTTGTCCACAGTCTTTTCCAGTTAATGTTATTTCTAGCTCCCTTGAAGCTGTTATTGCATCATCAAAAAACATTTCATAAAAATCACCTAATCGATAAAATAATATGCAATCTTTATATTGTTCTTTTGTTTCAAGATATCTTTGCATCATTGGTGAATATTCTGCTACTTTTGCCATATTCAATCACATTCCTTACTTTTCTTCATATTTGTTTAATCTTTTAATAAGTTTTTCTATTTGATAAATATATTTTTCTTTTATCTCATTATATACTTGTCTAGATGTTTCTTCATCATATAAATGAGATAATGAATTTCTTGCAAGCATCATTTTTATCCATGTTTCTCCATCAGAAATCAAATCATGTGCATAGCTTTCTTTTATTACTTCTCTTGGACTTCCTGTATTTATTGTTACCCCTAAATATTCTAAATAATCCTTTAGAGTTTTCCACGCAAGTTCAAATGTAAATTCATATCTATGCAATACTCCATCTATTACTAAATCGCTTTCTTCTTCATTTAAAGCTTCTTTTAATCTGTTTGTAGCATTTATTAAATCTTTTTTTCTTTCTTCAAAACGCTTCATTTTATTTCAACACCTTCTTTTTTTATTTCATTTAAAAATTCTAGTTTGGTATTTGGATTTATGAATACTAAATCAATCTTATAGACTATATTTAATAAATCAAAACTATTTCTTATTTTGTATTCATCTTCTTTAGATACATTTTCAAAAACTGCAATATCAATATCAGAATTTTTTTTGTATGTATTTTTTGCTCTTGAACCAAATATTTTAAATTTATATTTTTGGTTTTCTTTTACTATTTTTATTATTTGATTTAATGTTTCTTTAGATAATCCAAAATCCATATTTAATCACATTCCTTACTTATTATTTCTCCTTTTAAATACCACATATGTTCTGATACTATTTTTAAATCTATAATTTTATTAATCAGATCTTTACTACCTTCAAATATAACAACCTTGTTGCTGTCTGTTCTTCCTGTTAACATGTTCTTGTTATTTTTACTTGTACCCTCTACTAATATTTTTTGAGTTGTTCCTATATATTTCTGATTATTTTCTTCAATTTGGCTTTCTACTAACTCTTTTAATTGATTAAATCTCTTATGTTTAGTTTCTTCTAATATTTGGTTTGGCATTTTATCTCCTGGTGTTCCAACTCTTCTTGAATAAATAAACATATATACTTGTTCAAATTTTACCTTTTTTACAACATCTAAAGTGTCTTCAAATTCTTCTTCTGTTTCTCCTGGAAATCCAACTATTATATCTGTTGAAAGTGTTAGATTTGGTATTTTTTCTTTCATTTTCTCGACTAAATTTAAATATTGTTCTTTTGTATATTTTCTATTCATTTCTTTTAATACTTTTGTGTTTCCTGATTGTAAAGGTAAATGTATTAATTTACATACTTTATCACAATTAGCTATTGCGTCAATTACATCATCTGTAAAATCTTTTGGGTGTGGTGAAACAAATCTAATCCTTTCTATTCCTTCTATTTTATTTATTGCTTTTAATAATGTTGCAAATGAATTTACTCCTTCATATTCTTCAATTTTTTTTCCTTTTTCTTTTTCAACTTTTAAATAAGAATTAACATTTTGACCTAGTAAAGTTATTTCTTTATATCCTTGTTTTGCCAATTTTTTTACTTCTTCTATTATTGCTTTAGGTTCCCTGCTTCTTTCTCTTCCACGTACATATGGTACAATACAATATGTGCAAAAATTGTTACATCCATTCATTATTGTTACTGATGCCTTAATATTGTTATTTCTTTTTACTAGGATATTTTCATAAATTTCTCCATCTGTGTCTATTATGTCTTCTATTTTATTTTTTTCATTTATTGTTTTATATAGATCTTCTGGAAATTTATGTAATGTGTGTGTTCCAAATAAAATGTCTACAAAAGGATAACTTTCTTTTATTTTATTTGTAATGTGTTTTTCTTGCATCATACATCCACCTATAGCTACTATTGAACCATTATTTTCCTTTATTTTTTTTAGTTCTCCTAATTTTCCAAATAGTCTGTCTTCTGCATTTTCTCTTACACAACATGTATTTATTATATTTAAATCTGCTTTTTTAGGATCTTCTACTCGAGTATATCCCATTTTTTCTACCATTCCACTTAATTTTTCTGAGTCATTTTCATTTAATTGACATCCCATTGTCAATATTGAATATTTATATTTCTTATTTTTTATTATTTCTTGTATTTTTTGTATGTATTTTTTTTGTTCTTCTATTTCATGCTTTGTATCCATTTTTTTGCTCCTTCTTTTATTTCTTTCTTATTTTACTACATTACAACAAAAATAGCAAGAATATTTTCTTGCTTATTTTCTCATATATGGACAACTCTCTATAATAATTGTAACAGGTCCATTATTTATTAAACTCACTTGCATATCTGCTCCAAATATACCTTTCTCAACTTGGACTCTATATTCTTGCTCGCATGTCTCACAAAAATATTCATATAGTTTTTTTGCCATATCAGGTTTTCCTGCTTGTGTAAAAGATGGTCTATTACCTTCTTTACAATTTCCATATAAAGTAAATTGTGATACAATAAGTAACTTTCCTTTAACATCTTTTAAGCTTAAATTCATTTTTCCTTTTTCATCTTCAAAAATTCTTAAGTTACATACTTTTTTTGCTAAATAGTCGGCATCTTTCTTAGAGTCGAGATGTGTTATTCCAACTAATACTAAAAAACCATTGTCTATTTCTCCTACTATTTTGTTTTCTACTTCTACCTTTGCTTTTTTTACTCTCTGAATTACTACTTTCATATTTTAAAATTCCTATTCTTCCTCTTCTATTTTTGTATCTTCATTAACATTTTCAGTATCAGGATTTATTTCTATTTCTGTTGTTTTTTCTAAGTTTTCTTGATTATTATTATCTTTTTCTATATTCGAATCTACTTTTTCAAGTTTATCTAAAACTTCAACTTCTTTTGCTGGTTCTTCTTGTTTAGCTCCACATTCAGGGCAGAAATTCATGTTTTTATCTATCTCTTTATGGCAATTTCTGCACTGTTTTTTATCTTTTAGATCCATACATTGTTTTAAAATGTTTTCAATTTCTTCACTTAACATATCTATTTTAGTACATTGTTCTTCTAGTTCTTTTTCTATATCTATATTTTCTTTTCTAACATGTTTTTCATACACTTTTTTACCTATTTCTTCATATAAATCATTGATTTGTCCTTTTAGATCTCCCATTTTTAATTTAAGTTTTGTTTCTTTTGCAATTTTTCCAGTTTTGTCAGCTGTTATTTTATATGCTTCACTTGCTTTTTTCCCTATTTTATCAAAAAATTCCATTTATTATACCTCCTCTTTTTATTATTATTTCTATATATTTATTTTTTATACACTGTTTTATGAATTATATTTCAGATTTTTTTTCTCTTGTCATTAGATTTTTTACAGCTTCTTTTGGAGATAGATTATTGTAAATTACATTATATACTGTTTCTACAATAGGCATATATACATGATTTAGTTTTCCTAATTCATATGCTACTTCTATATTATCTATACTTTCTATTACCATTCCGACTTCACTTTTTGCTTCTTCTAATGTTTTTCCTTGTCCAATTAGTTTTCCAGCTCTTCTATTTCTACTATGTTCACTTAAACATGTTACAATTAAGTCCCCTAAACCACTAAGTCCATAAAAAGTATCTTTTTCTCCTCCTAATGCAATTCCAAGTCTTGTAAGTTCAACCAATCCTCTTGTAATCAGAGCCGCAAAGGTGTTGTCTCCTAATCCTATTCCTGCCGCAACTCCTGCGCAAAATGCAATAATATTTTTTAATGCTCCTCCTAATTCTACTCCTTTTACATCTGTAGATGTATAAATTCTCATTTCATCACACATAAATACATCTTGTATCATTTTTTGTATTTCAGGGTGTTTAGAGGCTATAACTAATGCTGTTGGAACTGCCACAGATACTTCTTCTGCATGGCTTGGTCCTGATAGCACACCAATTTTTGCATTTGGCATTTCTTCTAATATCACTTCATCTAAAGTTTTTAATGTTTCTTTTTCAAAACCTTTGGAACATATTATAATTGGTCTGTTTCCTACATATTGTTTATATTGTTTAAATATATTTCTAGTAAATTTAGATGGAGTTACATGTATTATAAATTCACTTTCTTTTATTACATATTCAAAATCTTCTGAACACTCTATATTATCAGGCAAAGTTAAATTTGGCAAAAATTTACATTTTTTTTCATTATTAATTAGGTCCATTTCTTCTTTTGCAAATGACCATATTTTTACATTATTTCCACATCTTGCTAAATGTGTAGCTAATGCCACACCCCAGCTTCCACTTCCAATTATAGCTATATTTTTCACTTGTATAAACCTCCTATTTTTTTAATGATATTCTATTTTCTGTTCCATTTAGCATTCTTTTTATATTTTCTCTGTGATTATATAAAACAATTATTGCTAAAATTATACTATATATAAAATATCCACTACCATCTTCTACAATAAAATGTTGTTTTATAAATAGTGTAAGTACTGGAAATAAGATTGCAGCAGCACATGATCCTAAAGAAACCATTTGAGTTAGTATAATTAAGACTAATGCAAATACTAGGCATATTAGTCCAATTTGCCAATTTGTCATAAGTAAAATTCCCAAAGATGTTGCTACACCTTTTCCTCCTTTAAATCCAAAGAAAATCGGGAATGTATGTCCTATAACCACTGCTACTCCAGCAATCTGCACTAGTAATGCTTTATCTGAAACTTTAAATATTGATCCTATAGCAATTGCAATAAGTATTGCTACAACACCTTTTAATATATCACATAAAAGTGTTAATGCTGCTGCTCCTTTTCCAACAGATCTTAACATATTTGTGCTTCCAGCATTTCCACTTCCTTTTTCTCTAACATCAAATCCTGCAATTTTTTTACTAAAAATAACTGAAAAATTTACACTTCCTACTAAATATGCAACTATAGCTGTAATGATGTTTATAACCATTTTACTCACTTTCCTTTCCTAGGTTTTAGTTTGACAATGCCACATTCTTATGGCTTTATCAACTTATTTATTTTTTCATATCTTTGTTTTTCTAATCTTTATCCTTTTTTTCTCTGACTAAAATCCTAATTGGTGTTCCTCTTAATCCAAATTCTTTTCTTATTTGATTAACTAAATACCTTTCATATGAAAAATGGAATAAATCTTTATTATTTACAAAAATAACAAATGTTGGTGGCTTTGTTGATGCCTGTGTGCCATAAAGAATTTTTAATCTTTTTCCTTTGTCTGTTGGTGGTTGTACAATTGCAATGGCTTCATTTATAACTTGATTTAAAACAGATGTTGATACTCTAAGGGCATTTTGTTTTGCAACTTCATTTATCATATCAAACAGTTTCTCTACTCTTTGTCCAGTTTTTGCAGATATAAATATAATTGGTGCATATGATAAATAAGCTAATTTATTATATATTTCTTTTTTATATTTTTCTAATGTTCCTGTCTCTTTTTCTATCTCATCCCATTTATTTACAACAATTATTATACCTTTTCCTGCCTCATGTGCTTCTCCTGCAATTTTAGTATCTTGTTCAGTAACCCCTTCATTTGCGTCTATAAGCATTAAACATACATCTGCTCTTTCAATTGCAAGCAAACTACGCATTACACTGTATTTTTCAATTCTTTCATTTACCTTACTTTTCTTTCTAATTCCTGCAGTGTCTATTAAAATATATTTACCTTTATCATTTTCAAAATAACTATCTATTGCATCTCTTGTGGTTCCTGCAATATCACTTACAATTGTTCTATTTTCTCCCAAGATTTTATTTATTAATGAAGACTTCCCAACATTTGGTTTTCCTATAACAGCTACTCTTATATAATCCTCATCTTCTTCATCACTATCTTTTGGTGGCAAATGTTCATAGACAGCATCTAGTACATCTCCTATTCCTATCGCATTTGTTGAAGATATTGCATGAGGTTCTCCTATTCCTAAATTATAAAATTCATAAATATTTTCTTTATCTTTTTCATAATTATCTGCTTTGTTACAAACTAAAACAATTGGTTTATTTGATTTTCTAAGCATCAATGTTATTTCATGATCTGCTGAAGTTACACCTTGTCTTATATCTGTTAAAAAAATTATTACATCTGCAACTTCAATTGCTAGATTTGCTTGTTCTCTCATTTGGGATAATATTATATCTTCTGATTCAGGCTCGATTCCTCCTGTATCTATCAATGTAAAGTTTCTGTCTCTCCAGTTTGTCTCTGCATATACTCTGTCTCTTGTTACACCAGGTGTGTCTTCCACTATTGATATTCTATTCCCTGCTAAATAATTAAAAAATGTGGATTTTCCAACATTTGGTCTTCCTATTATTGCGACTATTGGTTTAGACATGTTTTTCCTCCATTCTTTTTTGATCATTTTCCAAATTATATATCAAAACAAAAAAGAAGTCAATTATTTTGACCCCTCTAATTCTTGATTTACTATGCATATTTATATAAGATTTATGCAAGTCCATATTTTTTCTTAAATTTATCTGCTCTTCCGCCAGCTGTTTCTTGTCTTAAATTTCCTGTCCAAAATGGGTGACATTTTGAGCAAATATCTACTTTTATATCTTTTTTTGTTGAGCCTACTTCTAATATATTTCCGCATGCACATGTTATTGTTGTTTGTTTATTGTAATTTGGATGTATTCCTTCTTTCACATTAATTCACCTCTTTTTCCTTTTTTTAACTAGTCTGTTTTTTATAATAACATATTTTTACTTGTTTTTCAAGTATATATTTTAATTTTTTTCATTTTCACTATTTTCATCATGTTGAATTGCATATATAGCAGAATATATCATCTCTTTATTTAATGATAATTTATTTACTAGTTTACCCATTATATTAAATACACATGCAATAATTAATATTAATAAACCTATTTTTTTCCAATATTTTGCTAACATATGCTCACTTCCCTTTTTCAACTATCACTTTAATATTATACATTTTTTTTAGTAAATTGTCAATATTTAAAATCTCCTCCTCCTAAAAATTCTTTTATTAAAGAATTACCAGGGATTTGCTCATTTGGTATTGGTTCAAAATACTTTAGTGTTTCTAGCAATCTCTTTGCTTCTGCATACTCTTTTTCTGTGTTTTTTATTGCTTTTAGTAATGGCTCTGCTGTTGATTTTAGAGCATTTAATTCATATATTAATGATGTATTAAACATTTTGTCTGCTTCTTCTTGGTATGGGAAAATGTTTCTTTCCTCTCCATCATTTACTTTATGCCATGTACTTAGTGTATGTTTTGCAGAATACCCTCTAAATTGATAGTCTCTTACTATTCTTCTAATTAGTCTTGTATCTGTTGTAGATATTCGATTATATCTATCCATATTTAAAACCGTTAATGCACTTATATAAATTTTATATTTTTCTTCTTTAGAAATTTGGCTTGTTAATTTATCATTTAAACAGTGTATACCTTCTATAACTAGAACCTCATTTTCTTTTAGTTTTAATTTGTCTCCTAAATATCTTTTTGTTCCAACATGAAAGTCAAATTTTGGAATTTCCACTTCTTCTCCATTTAATAATTGTACTAAATGTTTATTAAATAGTTTTAAGTCTATTGCTTCTATATTTTCAAAATCGTAATCTCCATTACTATCTCTTGGAGTATCTTGTCTTTCTACAAAATAGTTATCAACAGAGATTGTTACAGGTTTTATTCCGTTTAACTGAAGTTGTATGCCTAGCCTTTGAGCAAAAGTTGTTTTACCTGATGAAGATGGACCTGCAATTAATATCATTTTTATGTTTTTCTTTTTTGTTATATCATCTGCAATCATTGCAATCTTTTTTTCATGCAATGCTTCAGCAAGCATAATGACTTCTTTCATTCTATTTTCTTTTATTGCCATATTTAGTTTATATACAGTATCCATATTTAATATTTTATGTATTCTTTCAAATTCTTCTAATGCCCAAGATAATTTTTTTGTAGGTTTGAATGGTTGTATTTTACTTGGATCTTTTGAGCTTGGATATCTTATTAAAAATCCATCACAATATTTTTCAATTTCAAATTTTTCTATTATTCCTGTTTTATTTGCTAGTGTTCCATAACAATAATTATAATAATCTTCACAATAATACATATATATTTTTTCATTATCTTTTAAGTCATATTGTAATCTGCCTTTTGATGTATCTGTTTTTTCATAAAATTCTTTTGCTTGTACTCTTGTCATTGTAACTTTTTTTATTTTTAAATCTTTTTTTACTATATTTTCTATTTCTTCTGATAGCTTCTTCATGAATTCTTGTGTTATCTTCATATCTTCTAAAGTACAGAACATGGCATTTCCTAATTGATATTCTACTGTAAGTTTTTGTTTTGGATATAACTTTTCAAAAGCTTTTCCCATAATATATACCAGTGTTCTTACATATATCTTCATACCTTCTCTTGAATGAACATCTATTAGCTCTACTGTGCCATCATCTTCTATTTCATATTCTAGATTTTGATATTCATTATTATATATACATCCTACAACAGTGTATTTACTTTCTTTGATTTCCTTTGCTAATAAGTCTTTAACTTTAGTATTTTCTTTTAAATATAATTCTTTTCCTTCATATATAATTTTCATATGTTCCTCCTTTGTTAAACTGTAATAATATTTTATCTTAGTTAAGAAAATAAGTCAAGATAGTTTTTTAATCTAAAATATTGATATTATAGGAAAATCTCTGATTTCCCCTATAATAGATTTTTAATAGATAAAAAGACGATTCTAAATGGTATAATAAGCTACCAAACAGAAACGTCTAAAATCGCATAAATTTTAATTGTTTATATATATACTAGGATCTACTTGGATACTATCTTTAAGTATTTCAAAATGTAGATGTGGTTCATCTGCGCTTTCAAATACTGCTGTATTTCCAACTGTTCCAAGGCTTTGCCCTTTTTCTACTTTTTCATTTTCTACTACAAATTCTGATGTAAGTAAATTAGAATAAACTGTTTCAAATCCATTTTCGTGTTCAACTACAATTGTTAAACCATACCTAGGATCATTTTTTATACTTTTTACAGTTCCTGCTTCTGCTGATTTTACGACAGTCGTCTTGTCTGCTTTTATATCGATTCCTGTATGAACAGTCCATTCTTGTAATGTTTCTGAAAATATAAGATTATCTTTGGCAAATTCTTTTACAATTTCTCCTTCTACTGGCTTTTGGAAACTTAGTTCTACTGTTTTTGTTTCTTCTTTGGCAGTATTAGTTTGTTTTTCTATTTCGTTTGTTTTTGATGTTTCATTTGCATTTGTTGTTATTGTATTTGAATTAGAAGTGTTTTCTGTATTTTTTGTTGTATTATTTGTATTATTATTTGAGTTAGTATTAGTACTTGTATTTGTAACTGTATTTCCTATTTCATTTTTAGCTTCATTTACTGATTTACCTATATCTATACTTGCTTCTTCTGAATCAGATTCATTTGATGAATTTGTTAAACTTGCCATTTGTTCACTGCTTAATGAACCTTGTTTTTCCTCGTTTTCTAAACTTGCACTATAGATAAATATTGCAATTACTATAACTGCTAAAACTCCAACCGCAATTGCCAAATATTTTATAATTTTATTTCCAGTCTCTTCATTAAATTTGTTTCTTGAATCTCTTATCATAATTTTCCTCCTTAATAATAATGTTATTACCATTATTTCCGTTTTAAGGAAATTTATACATAAGAAATTTAATTCTAAGTCAAATTTGTAATCTCTACATTTGCATAAAAATGATGTATTATATCTTCATAACTTTTTCCCTGTTTTGCTAAACTATCTGCACCTGTTTGACTCATACCAACTCCATGTCCATATCCTTTTACTTTAAAAGTAATTTTTCCATCTTGTTTTATAATTTCAAAATTAGTAGATCTAAGTCCAAAAATGCTTCTAGTTTCTACTCCTGATAAATTATGATTTCCAAATTTTATTGTTTTTACCCTATTACTTTCTGTATATTCTAATATTTTAATATCATCTGTCTCAAAATTTATGCTTATATCTGAATATTTTTCCTTTAATTTATTTAAAACTTCATCATATGTTAATGTAACTTCAGATGCATATTGACTATATCCATCTTCTCCGAGCAGTTTCTACCACTTGTAGGTATGGGAAATTTGTTCCTCCCCATACATTTATTGGTATTTCAGTAGTTCCACCACTATTAGAATGGAAAAAGGCATTTATTGGTTTATTATCATATGTAATTATTTTATCTACTGTTTCTCTTACAGCTGTTTCTATTTTTTGCCAGTTTTCCTCTCTTTTGCTTTCTTCCCATTTGGCTAATCTGTCTTCTTTAGAAATCCATGCTTGGCAACAACTACTTTTATCACATATATCTGCATTATCATGTTTTTTATTTTGCACTTTATATATTGTGTATGTTCTTGCTACAGTCGCTTGTGCTTTTAGAGCTTCTAGTTCAAAATCTGCTGGCATCTCTGCTGATACAACATTACATAAATATTCTTCCAGGTTTACTTCTTCTACTTCTCCTGTATCTTGATGTAATAATTTTATTTTGGAATATTGTGTATTTGAGCCTTGTATTGGTTGTTCTTGAATTTCTGTTTCTGTTTGTTCGGTTGTAGTTATTGTTTTTGTTGTTTTTGTAAAAATTGCAGGTAAAATAAAGCAGATGCTTATAAGTGCAATAATATAAACTAAAATTTTTTTCATATAACCTCCTGCTTTTTTAGCTGACATCTACTAAAATATTTTTCATTTTTTGTAGTATT
Organism: uncultured Clostridia bacterium; assembly: GCA_944388755.1. Lineage (GTDB taxonomy): Bacteria > Bacillota > Clostridia > TANB77 > CAG-508 > CAG-269. The sequence goes on from CALXJY010000004.1 coordinate 35,644, forward strand.
TTTTTCTCTGCTCTTGAAACCTGTACTTGACTTACACCTAATATTTTAGCGACTTCACTTTGAGTCTTTTCTTTAAAAAATCTAAGCATAATTATTTTTCTATCTTTTGGTTCTAACTTACTAATAGCATCTTTTAATGCTATTTTGTTTGTTATTATATCTTCATAATTATCTTCAGTTGATATTTTTTCTATTAAAGATATTGATTTTTCTCCTTTTTCAGACTTATATGTGTTATCAATAGATTCTACTGGTCTACTTGCTTCTAATGCTATTGCTATGTCTTCTTTTGAAATTTTTAATTTTTTTGACAGTTCTTCTATTGTTATATCCTCTTCATTTTTGTTTTTATACTCTTCTTGTAATTGTTTTATTCTTACTTGTAACTCTTTAATACTTCTACTTACTTTTATTGCTCCATTATCTCTTATATGTCTTTTTATCTCTCCTAGTACATATGGTACTGTGTATGTTGAAAGTTTTACATCAAAACTTGTGTCAAATCTTTTTATTGATTTTATAAATCCAACACATCCTATTTGATATAAATCTTCTAATTCAAAGCCTCTTCCACTAAATCTTTTTACTATACTCCATATTAATCCACTATTTTGTCTTATAAGTCTTTCCATTTCAAACTTATCGCCTTCTTGGGCTTTTTTTATAGAATTATTATCGTTTTCAAACATATTTTTATCCTCTGTTTTGTATTTAAATTAATATGTGTTTTTTCACATTTTTATGTATTTAAAATTGTATAAGTGTCCTCTTCACTTTCTTTTTTTTCATGGCTTTTTATTTTTTTACTCATAGTTATTTTTGTTCCTAATCCTACAATTGATTCAATATTTACTGAGTCCATAAAGCTTTCCATTATTGTAAATCCCATTCCTGATCTTTCTAAATTTGGCTTTGTTGTATATAATGGTTCTTTTGCTATTTCTATATTCTCTATTCCTTTTCCATTATCTGATATTTCTATTATTATTTCTTTTTCTTTTAATTTTGCATATATTTTTACAATGCCGATTCTGTTTTCATATCCATGTATTATACAATTTGTAACAGCTTCTGAAACTGCTGTTTTGATATCTGCTAATTCTTCTATTGTAGGGTCTAATTGTGAAGCAAATGCTGCAACTGTTAGTCTTGCAAATGCCTCATTACTTGATTTACTTAGAAATTCTAGTCTCATTTCATTTTCAACTTGTTCTTTCATAATTTTTTTGTTCCTTTTTTTGTATTTAGATTTTTATGGAATCTATAAACCATTTAACTTGCTGTACTTTCTTGAAGTGATGTTACTGAAATTAATTTTAATACACCACTCATTTCAAATATTTTTTTTACACTTTGCGTTAAATTTGCTATTTCTAGTGTTACTCCTAACATGTTTGCAAATTTATACCTTCCTATTAAAAATCCTATTCCTGCACTATCCATGAAAGTGACACTATTAAAATCAAATATAACTCTTTTAGGCATATATCTTTCAATTTCATAATCTGCTCTCCTCCTTATCTTTTGTACACTATGGTCATCAATTTCTTCTGATATTTTAAATACTAGTAACTTGTCCTTCTCATAAAATTTTGATTCCATATTCATCTTCCTTTCGTTTTTTCGTTATTATTATATATCCATTTACATTTTTTTCCAAGAGTGAAACTATAGAAGTTTTGTCGAAGTTTGATAAGTTTTCGACAATATTCTACGGTAGAATTAATAGTGCTTTAATTGCTTTATTATAAATACATAATTTTATATATTATGAAGCCTTAATAATTTGCAATAACTTTAACTTTCTTCTTTAGCTTTCCGTTAATTTGCTCTGTGTCAAATTTATGTAATAAATTTGTGTGCAATGTGTTTTATCTATTAAGAAAGTCAGCATGACTTTCTTAATAGATAAAGAAAAAGGAGCAAGTTTTTAGCTTACTCCTTTTGGCAAGAGTATACTCTTACCATGTTTTTCCTAGAATTATTTTTTCAGTTAACAGTTCCTGGTCACATGTACAGTCACCGCGATGTATTGGCATAAAGCGGTCTTTATTTACATGTCCTATTCCCATTCTTGTCCATGGGTTATCATTTCTCTTTACATTGAGAATTCGAACTTCTTTTCCTATAAGCTCTGTACTCTTTTTGATTTCCAGGATATCAAAAAGTCTCACAACTGCTAAGGCCTTTGTTTTAATGCCTTTTGTTTCATTTAACGGATATGTTATTTTATATCCGTTTTCAAATTCAATTGTGAGCTCTAATACGAGTTCATCTGCAGAACTAATTACTACATATTCATCCCGTATTTTTAATTTTGTTATTTTCTTTCTGAATTCTGTTCTCATCTCTGTCCTCCTAGGAATTCATTTATTTTGGAAACCTGTTCCAATAATTTTATTTTAACACAATTTTACATAAAATTCAAGTATTAAATTTCATCATCTTCATCAGCTGTCTCATCATATTCAAATTCATAACTTACTTCATCAGGTATACTTTCTTTTGTTCTATGCACTTTTTTGACAACATTATCAACGTTTTCTTTGATATTTTCTTCTACTTTAATATGTTTATTTTCTTTTGTATTTTTATTTTCTTTTTTAGTCATTTGATTTAAAATTTTTTCTGTTTGTTCTTTTTTATTTTTTATACAGCAATTCATCATGTTATTAGCTTTTTCTATTATGTCTGGTATATAGTCAAATAACCTATCTATACTTGATGAATGTTCGACAGGTATTAATCTTACATTTTCATTTGTTATTACCAAAAATGCTATAGGATTTATACTTACTCCTGCTCCGACTTCCGTCCTCCAAATGGCAATCTATATTGTATTGCCTCTTCTTTTTCTACTTTTTTGTATTCATCAATTGTCTCTCCTTTAAATTCACTCCCACCTGCTGCAAATCCAAAAGAAACCTTTGATATAGGTATTATTACTATGTTGTTTGATGTTTCTATAGGTTCTCCTATAATAGTATTTACATCAATCATATCTTGGATACTATTCATTGCAGTAGTCATAAGTCCTTCAATTGGATGTTCATTCATGTACATCATCTCTCCTTTCCATATATATGATGTACACTTTTTTTTATTTTAAACAATAAATTAAATATTTAAATCCTATTTAAAGCATTTTTATGAATTTTAATATTATCTTTGCTTTTTGGTAATATAAATTCTTTATAATAAACAGATGTTGCACTTAGTATATTAATAAATTTAACTTCTAACTCGCTATATAATTTTATTTTTATAATATTATCATTTATATATACAGGAGAAATCTTAAATATTTTGTTATCTATATTTTTTTGTGTTTTTACCAATAATATTATAATAACTGTACTGATTGTTGGGATTATAAATGATGTTAATATTGGGCTTTTAGTTCCGAGTTCTATTTTTAGATTTAAAGAGTTTATATCTATTTTGATTGTTTTTAATAATATTGGAATATATTTTTTTAAATTGTATTTTCTTTGTAAATTTATTAATTCTTGCTCATTTATCTTTTCTTTTAATTTTTCTTCTATATGTGTTTTATTATTTATTTTTTCTAATTTTTTCTTATTTAAAGTTATTTTGAATATTGGTATAATATTTAATGTATATATTATGATTTTAATTTTGTAATCTGTATTATAATGTGTTTCTATGTCTTGTCCATTTATGTTCTTTTCTAAGTGTTTATGTGAATTATATTCTAAATTTTCAATCTTAATTTTAAATTTTATAGACATTATTAATAAAAATAGAAAAACTATAATTAACATTATTACTAGGAATAGCATTTTTATCTCCTTCTTCCTTAGTTTGTTTATAATAGTTTTTCCATTTTTTGTTTTTTTTAAACATTAATTTTTCTCTACATAGATATCTCCAAAAGTTTTTTCTTGATTTGTTTTTATTTTATTTCTTCTAGATAGTTCTAATAAACCACTAAATGCTGTTACAACCTCTTGCTTATCTTTCTGTTTTATTGAAAACATTTTGTTAAATACAAATTTTCTTTGTTTTACTAATACTTTAAGCATTTCTTTTACTTTACTTGCTACTGTATAATTATCTACTAATGCTATTTTATCTATGTTTTTCGCATTTTGATTTAATCTTTGGCTAGTTCTGTTTAATAAGTCTTTGTATATATTCGAAATTATTTCTGATGTGTATTTTTTTTCTAATTGTTTTTTTGGTAATGTTATATTTTCCGGATTTTTTGTGATTCTTTTTGAATATATTAAATAGTTTTCCTTAAATTTAGCACTCATTTCCTTATACTTTTTATATTCTATAATTCTTCTAATAAGCTCTTCTTCTGTTAATTCTTCTGTTTCTTCTTCTTGTTTTGGCAAAAGCTTCTTAGATTTTAAATATAGTAGTGAAGATGCCATAACTAAAAACTCACTTGCAATTTCAAGATTTAGTTTATCCATTTGATTTAGATATTCTATATATTGCTCTGTTATTTCTGTTAGATTTATATCATATATATCCATTTTATTTTTTTCTATTAGATATATTAATAAATCTAATGGTCCTTCAAATTTATCAATTTTTATTAAATATTTCTTGCTTTCTAGTGTTAATATGCTTGGCATTATATTTTCTCCTTTTATTTGTTTTTTACAAGGTTAAGCTTCTTATATCTGTGTAATAATTGTGAAGCAATTTTACACATTTGGCAAAGCCGCTTTTATATTTTCAGATTGATATCCCTTTTTTAATAGATATTGTTTTATTTCTTCCATATCCATACTTGTTTGCTTTTTGTATATTATATTACTTATAGATTTACATTCATAATCTTCTAATTCTTCTTTATTATTATAAATGTAATCTTCAATATCTTCTTTTTTAAGCCCTTTTGTTTGTAGTTTATATGTAAGTTCTCTAATTGATAAATTTTTTAAGGCTATAAAATTATTTACTGCTTTTTCTATATATTCTATATCATTTATGTAATTAGCCTTTTTTAAATAGTCTATAACATCTTCTAATATATCTTCTTGTACTACTCTTGAAAATTTTTTTCTTACCTCATATTCTGTTCTTCTTTTATATAATATATATTTTAATACCCTTGTTTTTTGTTCATCAAATTCTTCAACTGTATACATATTTCCTCCTGATTTTATTCTTCTTCGTCTTCTTCATCCTCATCTGCTTCATGTAGTTCCTCTCCAAGACTTTGCTCAAATGCTTTTTCAAAATTTTCTCTAACTTTCTTTTCCACTTCATCTAACATTTCAGGATTTTCCCTTAAGTATTTTTTTACATTTTCTCTACCTTGACCTATTCTGTCTCCATTATAGCTAAACCATGATCCACTTTTTTCGATGATATCTAGGTTAACTGCCATATCTAAAACATTTCCTTCTCTTGAGATTCCTTCGCCATACATAATGTCAAATTCTGCTTCTCTAAAAGGTGGTGCTACTTTATTTTTTACAACTTTTACTTTTGTTCTGCTTCCTTTTATTTCTCCATCTTGCTTAATATTTTCAGCTTTTCTAATATCTAATCTAACAGATGCATAAAACTTTAATGCTCTTCCTCCTGTTGTTGTCTCAGGATTTCCAAACATTACTCCTATTTTATCTCTTAATTGATTTATAAATATTAGAACTGTTTTTGATTTGTTTATTACTCCTGCTAATTTTCGTAATGCTTGTGACATTAATCTTGCTTGTAATCCCATATGTGGGTCTCCCATATCACCATCTATTTCTGCTTTTGGTACTAATGCTGCAACAGAGTCTACAACAATAACATCTAGTGCTCCACTTCTTACCAAGCTTTCTGTTATTTCTAATGCTTGTTCCCCTGTATCTGGTTGTGATACTATTAAATTGTCTATATCTACTCCTAATTTTTTAGAATATACTGGATCTAAGGCATGTTCAGCATCTATAAATGCTACTTCTCCTCCTAATTTTTGTGCTTCTGCTATTATATGTAATGCTAAGGTAGTTTTTCCTGAAGATTCAGGTCCATATATTTCTATAATTCTACCTCTTGGGACTCCTCCTATACCTAGTGCAATATCTAAGCTTAATGCTCCTGTAGGTATTGCCTCTATTTCCATTGCTTTATATTCTCCTAGTTTCATTACTGAACCTTTTCCATAATTTTTTTCAATTTGAGCCATTGCTGCTTCCAATGCTTTTTTCTTTTCTGCGTTTTCACTCATTTTTGTTCCTCCTTATTTTTAAAACTTTTGTTTGATATACACATTATATACCAAATTTTTGTTTTGTCAATATTTTTTAATTCTTTTTTATATAAAATTTATTTATACCAATTAGAGATATTATAGAATATGTTATACCAATTTGGTGTAACATCTCCAATTAATCCTGTACTATATGCTACAGTAAATTTATTATTATATAAGCTAATATATGGTACATCATCCCTATATATTTCTGCTAATCTTTTATATCTATCTATTAATGTATTCTCATCTGTTGTATTCTTTACTTCGTTTAATATATTATTTACTTCGTCATTTGAATAATTAGCCATATTATTTACGCCAAAAAATGTTTCTAAACTAGGACTCAGTGATAAATTTATTCCACATAAAATCAAGTCATAGTTTTTGGAATTAATACTATTATAATAGTCATTATCTTGTAATTGAACAATATTCACATTTATTCCTTGGCTTCCAAGTTGTGATTTAATATTTTGAGCTACATTTACCATGGTAGAATCACTTGCTTTTACTGCTAAATTTAGTATTAATCTTACTGTTTTATAATTTTCAGTTTTTTGCCAATATCCATTTCTATAAACCCATCCTGCATCTGTTAATAGTTGTTTTGCCTGTTCAGGATTATAACCAGCACTTGCATTTTGGTTACTATATAACCAATTACCATAATCTAGTGGGAAATCTGACGTGTAATAATTATTATTAAAGATACTAGATGTTATATTTGTTTTATCTATTGAATATGAAATTGCTTTTCTTACTTCTTGTCTTGATAATAATGTATTTGCCATATTTAATGAAATAAATACATGTTCTCTACCTTTCATTTCTTTTTTTGCATAACCTATAGTTCCTATATAATCTTGTAAATTGCTATTATCTGTTGCGACAATATCTAAGTTACCCATTTTAAAACTATTATATAGTTCTGCTAATGATGAATATAAATTAATTGTGATTTTAGTTAATGTTAGGTTTGTTTTTGTATTCCACCAATTATTATTTTTTACTAACACTAAATGTGTAGATTGAACATCTGAATATTTATACATTCCTGTTCCTATAGGTACAATTCCCTCATTAAACTCTTTATCTAGATAAAACGAGCTTGACATAATTGGAAACACAAGATTATATTCAAAAAAAGGTATTTCTTTATCTAGAATTATTTTTAAGGTGTAATCATCTGTAATTTCTATATTTGCAATGTTTTGCACATTTGATGTATAAATTGAGTCAACAGATTTCAACTTTTCTATAGTAAATTTAACATCATCTGCCACAAATTTTTCCCCATTTGACCATCTTACATTATCTTTTAATTTAATAATATATGTTGTACTATCTTGTTTTGCCCATTCTTGTGCTAAACATGATTCTAATTTGTAGTCTTGTGTTAAATTAAATAATGGTTCATATATTAACCTAGATACATCTTGAATATTTTTATTATGACTTAGAATTGGATTTGTACTATCAAATGATGCAACACCTAAAGTTATTTCTGTTATCTTTTGTTCTTCTGTAGAAACATGTGTCTGCTCTTGTTTAGTGACTTCTTCTTCTGTTTTTATTTTGTATATAGCAAAAATCATGATTCCAACAACAAATATGCCAAATACATATTTAAAAAAATTTGATTTCATATTATTTGCTTCACCTCTATCTTGCACATATCATATATTAAATTGCTAAATTTTTCAAGTTTTTATTACATATTTTTGATTTTTTTGTACATACTAGTTACAGTTCACTTGTATAATATTAATTTTTTAAAAAGAGTTATATATTATGATTGCAAATGTGTTGTAACATGCTAGTGGTATTCTTTGATATAAGGAAGGAAATTAAAATTAAAAGGAGTCTAAATTATATGAAAAATAAATATATTTTTGCAATTGTTTTTTTGTTAGTTATATGTATCATTGCTTTTTTCTTTTTTAGGGATAAATCTAATGATAGCAATTATGAAGCTAAGAAGACTTCAACTACAAATAATACAACTGAAAACACATCAGATAACAAGAGTTCAAATAACACAGATGTAAATAGTGTTAATTCTAATGAGTCTACTCAAAATTCATCTAGTGAAGATGGTAACGCAAAACCTAAGGAAACTCAAGCACGGTATATATACAACTAAAATATATACCAAAGAAGAAGCTAGACAAAACAACATGGAATTAACTGCATCTAGACTTAATGGTCATATTGTAAAAAATGGTGAAACTTTTTCTTTTTGCAATACTTTAGGACCTTCTTCTTCTAAGACTGGATATCAAGAAGCTGATATATTTGATAAAGATGGTAATAAGAAAAAAGGCTTAGGAGGAGGAAATTGCCAGATTAGTAGTACATTATATAATGCTGTTTTAGCCACACCTAATTTAGCTATTATTGAACATCACGAACATAGTAATGATGTGCCATATGTTGCAAAAGGAAAAGATGCTGCTGTAGCTTATGGAAGTTATGATTTTAAATTTAGAAATGATACTGGGCATGATATAAAACTTCTATTTGAAGTTACTAAAGATAATGTTACTGCAAGTATTGTAATACTTGGATAATACACTAGTAATATTTTTATGTTTTATATCATAAATTTGTACTGGTGATATTTTGAGAAAAGCAAAAATTTTTTTATTAAATGGATTTATAATGACTATTACCTCATGCATTATGCGTGGAGCTGGTCTAATTTTTAATATATATGTTGCTAATAAAGTTGGTCAGGAAGCAATTGGTGTATTTAGTCTAGTGATGTCTGTATATACATTTGCAATTACTTTTGCGACTTCTGGTTTGGGTCTTGCATGTACTTGTATAGTTTCTGAAGAATTTGAAAAGAAAAACTATACAGCAGGTTATGTAGCTGTTAAAACATGTATTAAATTTGCAATAATTTTGGGTTTAATAGGTTGTTTTGGTTTAATAGTTTTAGCTCCTGTAATATCTACTGTTTGTTTAAATAATGCTGTTTCAAATATGCCAATATATGCCATAAGTCTTGGTCTTCCTCTTATTAGTGTCTCTAGCGTAATTAGTGGTTATTTTAATAGTGTAGGTAAATCTTATAAAAATGCATTTTCTCAAAGTTTTGAGCTTTTTGTAAAGATTATTGCTACTATAATTTTGCTTTGTTATGCTATTGATAAAGGTATTGATGTAATATGTACATGTTTAATTTTAGGTGATGTAATTTCAGAGATGTTTTCATTTGGTCTAAATATCGTTCTTTACTACATAGATAGAAAAAAATCTTTACAATGCCGTAGTTCTAATTTGAAAATGGTAAATCGTATTTTTAAAATATCTTTTCCTGTAGCAATAACATCATACATACGCTCAGGGCTTTCTTCTTTAAAACAATTTTTAATTCCATTACGTTTACAGACGGCTGGGCTTAATTATACATTAGCTATCTCAAAATATGGATTAATAAATGGTATGGTTATGCCTGTTTTGATGTTTGCAAGTTTTTTTATAAGTTCTTTTGGAACATTATTAATCCCTGAATATTCACGACTCTTGGCTGGAAAGAATTTTAATAGAATAAAAACTGTTAGTCATAAAATTTTTGATACAACTTTTGCTTTCTCTATTTTGGTTAGCGGAATTTTTTTATTTTTTGCAAATGAACTTAGTCTAATTATTTACCAAAGTTTAGAATCTGCAAGTTATATAAGAATTTTAGCTCCTTTGGTAATTTTTATGTATATTGATACAATTATTGATAGTATTTTAAAAGGTATAAATTCTCAATTTGGTGCTATGTGTATTAATATCTGTGATTTGGTTATGACTATTGCAATTATTTATTTTGTTGTGCCTATTTTAGGAGTTAATGGCTATATTTTCAGCATATGTGCTAGTGAGATTTTTAATTTTATTGCTAGTTATTTTTTACTCAAGAAAAAAATTGGATGTGGTTTTAACATATTACATTATTGTTCTAAGCCATGTTTGGGTTTAGCAATTTCATATATTATTAGCTTAATAATTCCATGTATATTTGATAATTTTGTCTTATATGTTATTTTTAAAATCTCTGTCTTCTGCATTATTTATTTAATTTTATTTCTATTTTGGAAGAAAAAAGAGGGATTTAGAATATAGTTTCAAGTAAGGCTTACATAATTTATAAGCCTTATTTGAAAATTTATGATTTTAAAATTCCATATCTTCTATATTAAGTAATCTATTATATTTTGATACTCGATCTGTTCTACATGGTGCACCTGTTTTTATTTGTCCAGCATTTACTGCAACTGCAATATCGGCAATAGTCGTATCTTCTGTTTCTCCTGATCTATGTGATATTATAGTTTTATATCCTTTTTCTTTTGCTCTTTTAATTGTATTTAATGTTTCTGTTAATGTTCCAATTTGATTTGGTTTAATTAAAATAGCATTTCCGATGTGTTCTTTTATTCCTTTTTCTAGTCTTTGTATATTAGTAACAAATAAATCATCTCCCACTAATTGTATTTTGCTTCCTAGTTGTTCTGTTAGAGTTTTCCATCCTTCCCAATCCTCTTCTGCTAGACCGTCTTCAACAGATATTATTGGATATTTATTACACAATGTTTCTATATATTTTATCATCTCATCTCTTGTTTTAAATTCATCTGTCTTCCAAAAGTAATATCCATTTTTGCCAATTTTATGTGCTTCATCAAACATTTCTGTACTTGCTATATCTAAAGCTAAACATATGTCTTTTCCAGGTTCATACCCTGCTTTTTTAATAGCTTCCATAATCACATTTAATGCCATTTCTTCATTTTCTAGATTAGGTGCAAAACCTCCTTCGTCTCCGACTGCAACTGAATACATTTTATCTTTTAGAACTTTCTTTAATGTATGATATATTTCTGCACCTCTTCTTAATCTTTCTGCAAAAGTAATGTTTCCTATAGGCATAATCATAAATTCTTGTATGTTTATATTATTATCTGAATGTTTTCCCCCATTTAATATGTTCATCATTGGTATAGGTAAATCTGTTCCATTTATTCCACCTATATACTGGTATAATTCTAAGCCTAAAGAATTTGCTGCTGCTTTTGCAACTGCTAAAGATACTCCAAGTGTTGCATTTGCACCTAGATTTGATTTATTTAATGTATCATCTAATAATATTAATTCTTCATCTATTCTTTTTTGGTTATATGCGTTCATTCCGATTAATTTTTTTACTATTTTTTTATTTACATTTTCTACTGCTTTTTGGACTCCTTTTCCAAGATATCTAGTTTTATCATTATCACGTAACTCTACTGCCTCAAAACTCCCTGTTGATGCTCCTGAAGGTACCATTGCAATACCTGAATATCCTCCTTCTAAAATCACTTCCACTTGTACTGTTGGATTACCTCTAGAATCTAGTACTTCTAATGCTTTTACATCTTCAATCCCTATGAAGTTTTTCATTTAAAACCATTCCTTTCATTTTAGTCTATTAATACATATTATGTCCATTATTGGAATATTTTAATCATGCTATCTTTTTTGTTTTTTTCTTTCTTAATTCTTTTGCATAATTTAAACTAATTTCATTTATTTCGCCTGAAGATATTCTAGCTATCTCTTGCAAAGTTTCTTGTTCATTTAATTGTTTTATATTTGTATTTGTTCTTTCATTTATTATTTTTTTACTAATAAAATAATTTACATCTGCCATTGCTGCTATATTTGGTAAATGTGATATGCATAATATTTGGTGTTTTCTAGCTATATGATATAATTTTTGTGCGACACTATTTGCAGCTTTTCCACTAATTCCAGTATCTATTTCATCAAAGATTAGTACTGGTATTTTATCTGTATCTGCTAATACTTTTTTTATTCCTAGCATTATTCTTGATATTTCTCCACCTGATGCTATTTGTGATAATTGCTTTTCATCTTCACCTAGATTTGTCTTTATATAAAAGGTTACAATATCTTTTCCAGTTTTAAAATATTCTGAGCATTCATTTACATGTATATTTATTTTTGCATTTTTCATTTCTAGTTCATTTAATTCTTGATTTATTTTATCACTTAATTCTAATGCTTTTTCTTTTCTTATTTTGTGCATATTTTTTGCCAATTTATCCATTTCTTCTTCTAACTCTTTTTGTTCTTTTTTTAGTTTATTATTATATTCTTCTAAGTTTTCTATGTAATTGATTTCTTGCTTTATTTTTTCTTTATATTCTAAAATTTCTTGTATATTATTGCCATATTTTCTTTTTAGAGAATGTATAATATCTAATCTTTCTTCTATTTCTTTTCTTTCCTCTTCATCAAAATATGTATCTTCACATGAACTTGATATTTCTCGCGCTATTTCTTGTAATTCATAATAGATACTTTTTAAGTTGCTTGTTGTTTTTTCATATTTTTCATCTATATTTGCTATTTTATCTAATGCTCTTATTCCTGTGCTTAGTGCATCTATTGCTATATTATTTAATACATTGTCTGTTTCTTTCAAGTTTTGTGCTATTTTTTCTGAATTCATAATTATTTTCCTTTTGTTTTCTAATTCTTCATCTTCTCCAATTTTTAATTTAGCTTGTTTTATTTCTTCATATTGGTAATGTAGTAAATCTAGTTTTCTTTCTCGTTCTTTATTATCCCCATAGTTTTCTCTAAGCTTTTTCTCAATTTCTATATACTGAGTATATTTTTGACTATATTGATTTTTATCTTTTAATCCTTCTCCAATAAAACCATCTAAATAGTTTAAATGATATTTATTATCTAGTAGTATTTGATTATCATTTTGCCCATGAATTTCAATTATATCTCTCATGAATTTTTTTAATTCATTGACTGTAACCATTCTGCCATTTATTTTGCATAAATTCCTACCATTTGTATTTACTTCTCGTGAAATTATTATATTTCCATCAATAGAATTAGGGTTTTGTGGTAAATATATACATGCTTCAATATATGAATTTGTTTCTCCTTTTCTTATCATTTCTTTTGAAAATCTTCCTCCTGAAAGAATTAATAATGAGTCTATTATTAGAGTTTTTCCTGCTCCTGTTTCACCTGTTAAAACATTTAAACCATTGTTTAAGTTAATTGTTAGTTCCTTAATTATACCTATATTTTTTATATGTAATGTACTTATCACTATAATTCCTCCAATCGTTTTATCGTATTCTTGTTTGCTAAACTTATGTTTGATTGCATTTTATATCTTATCTATAATTTTGTCAATAGCTTTTACGAATATTTTTTCGCATTTATTGCTTTTTGTTTAATTTTGTGCTAAAATACACATAAATTTTATAAGGTGAACAAATGTGAAAGTCTTATAGTTTGCGATAATTTTAACTTTTCTCTTTGGGTTTATAGGTAACCTTTTAAAAACCTAAATAATTATACAAGGAATGATATTAATTATGGCATTTGATGGTATTGTAACCAAAGCGATTTGTTCTGAATTATCAGAATTAAAAAATGCTAGAATAGATAAAATTTTTGAGCCAAATAAAAATAATGTATTGATAGGTATGTATTTAAATGGTAAAAATTATGCATTAAACATATGCATAGATTCACAAAATTGTAGGCTTCATTTAACTACACATCCTATTTCTAATCCAAAAGTTGCACCTAATTTTTGCATGATTCTTCGCAAAAATTTAATTGGTATGCATCTAAAAAACATATATTCACTTGATTTAGAAAGGCTTGTTATTCTAGAATTTGAAGGTTTTGATGAAATAGATGATCTTATTAGTAAAAAACTTATAATAGAATTAATGGGAAAACACTGTAATATAATTCTTTTAGATGAACAAAATATTATAATTGATAGTTTAAGACATATAAAACAAGATGATGAAAAATATAGGAATATCTTGCCACATATTAAATATGTTTTTCCTATTTCTGAAAAATACAATTTTTTAGATATCTTAACTTTTAGTGATTTTTATAATTTAATATGTGAGCATATTTCTAAAGATAAATCGATTTCTAGAATTATTTCGGATTTGTTTAATGGTATTAGTAACGGTTTTATACGTACTATAATTGAAAAGCTTGATATTAATGAAAATAATTTTGATTATTCTTCATCATATGGGAAACAATGTTTAGAAAAAATTTATGATTATATTAAAAAAACAATAAATTCAATTGATTCAGGTAAATTATCGTTTTGTCCAATTTATAAGGATGATGGAACACAAAAAGATTATTATTTAGTTCCTATAGATAGTGTTTCAGATAATTTTGAATTGAATTTTTATATTGATGATTTTTATTATGTAAAAGAAACTTCTGATAATTTTAAAAATTATAGAAATACTTTGTTAAAACTTATTTTTCATACTCTTCAAAAATATGAAAAACGTTTATTACACATAAATGAAAAGCTAAAAGAATGTGATAATATGGAAACTTATAGAATTTATGGTGAGCTTATTACAGCTAATTTGTATCTTTTTAATTCTAATTCTAATTTAGATGTAATTAAAGTTGATAATTATTATGATAATAATAAAAAAATGGAGATTCCTTTAGATAATCGTTTTTCTATTAATGTGAATGCTAAAAAATATTTTAAGAAATATTCTAAATTAAAAAATGCATTAGAAATTGTTACTGCTCAAAAGATTGAAACTGAGCAGGAATTAGATTATATACAAAGTGTTATATATGAATTAGAAAGTGCTAAAACAGTTGATGAACTTTCAGAAATATATGATGAGATTTTATCAAATTCGGTTTTTCAAATCAATCCATCTAGAAATTCTGATACTAAAAAGAAAAAAATAAAAAAGTCTAGTTTGACGAAAAATAAAAATGTTTCTTTTAATCCTATTAAATATAATATTGATGGATATACTGTTTTAGTTGGTAGAAATAATAAAGAAAATGATTATTTAACATTAAAATTTGCTAATAAATCTGATATTTGGTTTCATGTAAAGGATTTTCATGGTAGTCATGTAATATTAAAATTTTTAAATGATAAGAATCACTCTAGTAATTCTAATAATATTTTGGATATTATTCCTTATGATTTGATGAGTAAGGTTGCTAAATTAGCTGTTTTGCATAGTAAGGCTCGAAATTCTTCTAATGTTCCAGTTGATTACTGTGAAGTTCGTTATGTTAAAAAATTGAATGGTGGTAAGCCTGGGATGGTTATTTATACTAATAATAGGACTATTTATGTATAATAGTCCTATTAAAATCATTTTAAAGCTATATGTATGTTTTCAATCTTTGCATTTAGTTCTCTAGAAACAATATTCTGTATTTGAGCAATTTCTTCTTGACTTAAGTCCTCTGCCCCAATTATTACACTAATACTAGTTCCATTTACAAAGACTATGTTATTTTCAAATCCTTTTGTTGATATTAAATTCTCACAAATCATAATACTATTTTTTTCATCATTTATTTTCTTTATTTCTTCTGTTGCTGATTGTTTTTGTGTTTCAGATGAATTGCTCGAATTTAAAATTTTATCATATGTTTCTATCATTTGTGAATACATAGTATCTCTTTCTAATTTAGATTTTGTAAAATAGTCAGTTATTTCTGCTGTATTTGTTTGTATTATATTTTCATTTACCATATTTTCTTCTGCCGTATTTGTTGCATTCACATTAATTTCATTTGATGTAACAACATTATTTTCTGCTATATTTTCAACTGTTTCATTTGTAATTTGATTAGTTTCATCTACTATATTTGTGTTTACTAACTTTGCATCACCAATATTATTTAATCCTGCTAATTCTTCTGCACTTGCTGTGGCTTGTAAAGTTTTATCTATATCATTTTCTGATCCACTATAATTCAAATACCCAGCTACTATTAACATTAATGCTATAACGTAAATTAATACTTGGTTCTTCTTTAAAATTTTCAAATTAATCACATTCCTTCCATTTTTAAGTTATGTAAATTTTTATCCTTCCATCTGAAAAACTTGTATTTTGTGTGTTGCAAGTCCTGTTACTGCTTCTACTGCTTGTATAATATTTGTTTTTACATCAATATTACCTGCTCCTTTTGCAGTAATTATTGCTCCTTCTATCTTAGGTTCTATTACTTTTTGTGTCATTGGGGTTTTTACTCCATTTTCTTCTTGATAGATAATATCTTTTTGCATGTCAGTCGTTTCTATTTTTCTTACTCCCCCTTCAGTATCTGTTTCTTCTGTTGTACTACTTTGAGAATTTTCATTATACATTGCAATTACTTCACTAGATTCAGAGTAATTTATAAATACTTTTACTTCTCCAACTCCTTGTATTTCTTTTAAGATATTTTCTAACTTTGTTTCTAAGCTATCTTTATTTATTTTTGTGTCTGTTGTATTTTGTGTTGCCAATACTTTTGTTTTGTCACTTTCTTCTTGTTTTACTTCTTTTTGTTTATTGTCATTCCATACTAAATTTATTGCTATTATTGTTATTATTAAAATTATCACAAAAAATACTAAGTTTTCGATTTTTCTTTTGTTATTTTCCTGTCCATCTTCTTTTTTGCCAAATAAATTATTTAATTTATCTTTAAACATGTTTCATTCACCTCATATTCTTGTATAAGAATTCTTTTAATATTTTTTATTTCTTGTTCTGTTAATTCTTCTTGTTTGGGCTGTTTTTCCTCATCTTGCTTGTTTATTTGAACCTTTTTTATTTTTTGTATTTCTTCTACTAGTTTATTTTCTATTATTTGTTTTTCTTTTTTCTGTTCTTCATTT
Source organism: uncultured Clostridia bacterium (assembly GCA_944388755.1). Classification (GTDB taxonomy): domain Bacteria; phylum Bacillota; class Clostridia; order TANB77; family CAG-508; genus CAG-269. The sequence continues at coordinate 52,608 of CALXJY010000004.1, forward strand.
TTTTGTATTTGTAATGTTATGTTTTTTATTTTACTATCTGAACCAATTTCTAGTTCTACTTTGCAATAATTTACTAAATACCCTTCTGTTTCCACCTTTTCTATTATATCTTTTTCTAACTCCTCTTCTCCTATTTGTTTTAGCCTCTTATCCATTGATTCTTGATTAACAGTTTCACTACTTGCTTCTTGTGTTTGGTTATTTTGCATTATTTCGTTTACATCAAATTTTAAGTTTTTTCCTATTAATGGTGATATTATATTAAACAAAATATATAGCCCCATTATCATTTTTATGTATTTTGTATTTTTATTTTTGGGTAAAATCATTTCAAATATTGAGACTATCATTACTGCTAATATTATATTTTTTGCCCATGTATTAAATAAATCTATCATATATACCTACCTATACATCATTCCACTATTAGATATTTTTATTACTAATGTAGTTCCTATAATAACCATTACAGACATAGAACAAAGTATTGCAAGTAATACTTTAAATATATTTCCAATTTGATCTAATAGTTTTATTATTTTCTCATCTGCAATAGGTTCACATATTCCTGCTAAAACTTTGTAGCTTATCGTTAATATTGCAATTTTAATTATTGGCATTATACATATTCCTATTATGATTATAACTCCTATAACTCCTATTGCATTTTTTAATATAATCCCACATCCGAGTACGCTATCTACAGCATCTCCTAATATTTTACCTACAATTGGTATACTACTACTTACTATTGCTTTTGTTGTTTTTGCAGTTATTCCATCTACACTGCTTGATAATGTCCCTTCAAGTGATATAATACCTACAAATATTGTGAGTATAACACCTAAAAGCCATACAATCCCTGAATTAAAAAATTTTGCTAATTTATTTATTTGTACTTTATCTCCAATTTGTGATATTATGCTTAATGTTGTTACTATTAAAACTGATGGTATCAAAAAATTTTGAATTAAGTTTCCTATTAAATTTACCATAAATAATATTATTGGTTCTAAAACACTGCTTGTTGTTATACTTCCAGTGTATAGCATTAAAGATATTAATATAGGTATTAATGAATTCATAAAACCAACTAAATTTGTTGCTGTATCTCTTACGATTGCAATTATATCTGAAAAGTTTGTCATTATTATTGTTACTATTGCTATATATTGAACATAATATATTATCTTAGATAATTCTTTATTTTCTAAGTTTTCGCTTATTGATTTTAAAATACTGTGTATTATTACAATTACTAATATGCTTATTAAGCTCTTGATTCCAATTTTTACTTCTTCTCCTAATAAATTAAATATTTTTTGATAAATTGATGTATTATCTATTTCTCCTTTTATTGTTGAGTTTAACATTTCTTGTAAATCTATTTCTGCAAAAAATTCTCCTGAATATTCTTTAGCATTTTTTATAAAACTATTTATTCCAAACATTTCTTTTTGTTCTTCAACAATAACTTCGTTTTTATTTTCCTCTGTATTTGCTAACACCTGTGTAGGTAACATATTTATTATTAATAGTATTAACAATAATATTTTAGGTATTTTTGTTTTCACATTTCTATATCCCCCTCTCACTAAATTATGTCTCAATTGCATAATATTAATATTTGCTATAATAATCTTGGTTATGGTAATATTTTTAGTATTATTTCTAATAAACTTGATATTATTGGTATAGACATTGATATTACTATAACTTTTGTGCCTATTTCTATTTTACTTGCAATTGCTGTTTCTCCTGAATCCTTGCAAATACTTACTGCAAATTCTGAAAGAAGTGCAATTCCTGTTATTTTTAGTAGGATTTCTATAAATTGATTATTAATATTTGATTTATTTGAAATCGATCTTATTAATTCTATTATTCCTGTAAACTTGTCCATTACTAGAAATATTATTAAAATTCCTGTTAATATACTTATATAAATTGCAAATTCAGGTTTATATTGTTTTAGTAAGATTATTATTATCAATGCTATTAAAGCTATAGAAGTTATTTTTATTATTTCCATATCTCACTATCTTCCTTGTCTAATATTTTGTTTCATTTTGTAAGTTTTTTTAGAAAAGTACTTATAGGTTAAATAGAGTTCTAACTGTATCAAATAAGCCACTTATTTCTTTAATGACCATGCTTAACACTATAACTAGCCCTGCAAGTGTTGTCATCATTGCTTGATCTTCTCTTCCTGCTCTTACTAATACTTGATGTAATACAGCAACTAATATTCCTATTGCTGCTATTTTAAACAATAAATTTATATCCATATTTAATCCAATTCCTTTCTTGACTTACTTGGGAGTAGTCCTTAACAGATATTTCTAAATTAATACAACTACAATTGCTAACCCTGCTATTGTTCCTAGCTTCTGATATAATTTTTCATTTTTTGTTTTTTCTTCTTGTGCTTGTTTTATCTGTGGCTCTAAAAATTCCTGTGTTATTTCTATTTGACTAATTTGTCCATCTACATCTGAAATTCCGTAGCATTTTTGACAAATTTTTTATTATTTCTATGTCCTCAGGCTTTAAATTTGTTTGGATTGTGTTTAATGTATTTTCCCAAGATTTGCTAGCACTTTGGGTTTGCATATTTTCTTTTGCTTGCATAAATATTTTTGATATATTTTTTTTACTCGTATTTTTTCCGTATCTCATCAAAAATTTCTCCTATAGGGGAATATGTAAATTTTATCTTTGTTTTAAATATATTTAAAGCATTATACATTTCTTCTAATTCTTCTTTTCTGTATCTATATTTTTGAGCAATCATTTTCCCTATTATATTTGATAATATAAATATACATATTAATATTATATATTTTATGAATTGCATTTTTATCACAACTCCTTTAAATGTAGTATTTTCTATATGAATATAATTTTTTCTATGTATTTATTTTCTATAAGTTCATTTATATCCTTATTAGCTCTAATATCTCTCATCTCTGCTCCATGCATTGTAAATATTCCTTTTACACCTGATGTAACTGCATATTTTATAGCTAGTACATCTTCTTTAGTTCCGATTTCATCACATGCTATTATTTCAGGTGACATTGATCTAATTAATATTTGCATTCCTTGAGCTTTATTTATATTTTCTATTATATCTGTTCTTATTCCCACATCATTTTGTGCTATTCCTTTATACATTGCTGATATTTCTCCTCTTTCGTCTACTACTCCACATGTTTTCCCTCTAAAATTTATTTCAGGTATTCCATTACTTATTGTTCTTATAAGATCCCTTAACATTGTGGTTTTTCCTTTTCCTGGTGGTGATACTATTAATGTTGTATATATGTTATCTTTATTTATTACATCTTTTAATATTTTATTACAACATCCTTTTATTTCTCTTGCTATTCTAAAATTTAAACTTGATATGTATTTTATATTTATTATTTTTCCATTTTCTATTACACAGCTTCCTGTAATACCTACTCTGTGTCCTCCTTTTATTGTTATAAATCCTTGGCATATTTGATTTTTATAAGCATATATTGAGTTTTCACATAATTTTTCTAATGTGTATAGTATGTCCTTTTCTGTTACATCATATTTTATAACTATATCCAAATTAGGTAATTTTATTATTACAGGTTTATTATTTCTTAGCCTTATTTCTATTGCATTTTCTTTTATTTTAGTTTGTGGATTTTGCTTTATTGTTTCTGTTATTAATATATATATATTATTTGGTAAATATTTTAATATTTCTTCCATATTTCTACATCTCTTCCTTTTTATATTTGTAATGAAGCTTATCTGTTAGCAATTCAGAGTAACCTTACTAATAGACTAGAAAAAAGCACATAATATATATTTTCTATATATTATATGCTTTGATTTTTATTTTAGAACTTATTTATTATCATCTGACCATATTATTTTTCCATTTTCAGTAACTGTAGCTGTTATAATATTCCCATTTTCATCTTCCAAATTAGTAATCATCTCATTTTCTTTTATTTCTGTAATATATTCATTTGCTTCTGTAGATTGTATATTATTTAATATATATTCTATTAAACTCTCATTAGTACCTTCTTCTCCATTTTGGTATTTATTTGCATAATAATTTGTCAAACATTTATTATACTCCAATATTATAGTTTCTTTTCCACTTGCGGTTCTATTCTTTCTTGTTTCATCTTCATTTACTTTTTTTTATTTCTTCCCCAAAATTCACCATATCTGTTGTATTATTCTCACCATCATACAAATATATTTCGTCAACTTTCCCATTATTTCCATAATGTAGAACTACATTATATATTTTACTATTTTCTATTGGATTTGTGGTAGGTGATAAAGAATTATTTAATAGTATTTGCATTGTCTTTTCGTCTTCATACATTGCATTATTTGAATTTATCTCTTGTATCAAAGATTTTACCATTGTTCCTTTTATATTTCCTTGATATTTTGTAAACTTGGCGTTAAATGATTGTATTACTGTTTCACTCATGTTATTTTCTTGCATTGTATCTTGTATTGTATCTTGTGCTGTACCTACTATCATCATGTTTAGAGTTCCTAATGGTGTCATCATTAGAATTGGAGAATATTGGATACCTAATTCTTGCATCTGATCTGCATTTACTTCTACTATTCTGTTTACTACTGCTGTCAATAAACTTGTTATTTGTTCTGATGAATAATCATTTAAAATCATAGCATTATCAGATGTTAAGTTATCTATTTGGATATTATCTGTAAATGAAATTTGGTTTTCAAAGTTGTATTCATATTTAACAGTTTCTTCACCTTCTGTACCAAAAATTACAGTGTATTTCTCTGATACATTATCTGTTGATATTCCAGTGTATTGTGCTTTTATGCTTAGTATTGTAGTTTGCGCAGTTCCACTTGAATTATTACTATTTACATTAATATCTAAAGAATATATTGCTTCATCATTATTGTTTTGTTTGTTTATTGTTATTACAGTTGTTTCTGATTCTATATTTATAGATATTGGCACATTTTTTTGAGTGTTTATTGATATTGTTATATTTTGTTCTTCTATTTCTTGTTCTTGTATGCTTTGAATAATTTCTTCTATTTTTTCTTTTTCTATATATGTGTCATATCCTTCTAATATGGTATTTATTTTATTTAGTGTTATTTCATCATCTTTAAGAATTTCTAAAAATTTTACTAATGTATCTTTTAGTTCTAATGATGTAGTATTTAAAATATATTTTGTGTTATTATCTGTTTTTTCAACTGTTATTTTTTCATCTGTTATTACATCTAATAGAGGCATATATTTTTCTTGTAAAGATTTTGTTTCTTCTTCTGTATAACTTATATTTTGATTCTGATTTGTTATCTCTATTTTATTTGGTAATTCATCTACATTTGTTAATCCAAATTTTTCTGCTAATTCTTTTAAATTATTATTTTCAACAGCTATATATTTATTTGAAATGTAATCATTTTGTAGACCATACAAGTCATTATCTCTTAAATAATTTATTGGGAAAACAACATCGTCTGAATACTGTATTTCTATATTTTGCTCAGCTTGTTTTTGACTAGGGTTTGTGCTTCCATTAAATATTATATTCATGTTATTTACTGAATCTGTATAATCTTGATATTCTTCAGATGACATTTCTATATTTGTTTTAAATGATCCATTATTTGTATGTGTGCTTGTTGCTTTTTTATTAAAGTATTCTGTTAATCTATTTTCAGTCTGTCCACTTTGAGCAAAAAATGTCACAAAGTTTTTAGTATATAATTCTTTTTTAGTTTTAAATGTATCTGTAAAAAAGTATAAAATTGAAAATGCTATTCCAATTAAGATGATTAAAAATATAATTACAATTGAAATAATTTTTATTTTTTTATTTGATTCATTTTTCATTTGCTTATTCCTCCCAATTATGGTATACATTTGATACATCGTCTAATTCGTCAAGTCTTTCTAATAACCTTGTCATTTTCTCTATTCCTTTTTCGTCTAATTTTACTGTAGTTGTTGGAACCATTTGTACAGATGCTTCTATAAATTCTAATCCTTCTGCTTCTAATTTTTCTCTTACTGTTGAAAATTCTGAAGGTTCTGTTGTAATTTCATATACTTCATCTTCTGATACAAAGTCTTCTGCTCCTGCTTCTAGTGCAAGCATCATTAATTCATCTTCTTCTATAGAGCATGATTCTTTTGCGATTATTATTACTCCTTTTTTGTTAAACATATATGATACACAACCAGTTGTTCCTAAGTTTCCTCCTGCTTTATCAAATACATGTCTTACATCTGCTGCTGTTCTATTTTTATTATCTGTTGCTGCTTCTACTATTACTGCTACACCATTAGGGCCATATCCTTCATATACTATTTCTTCATAATTTTCTGAGCTTCCAGCTCCTGAAGCTTTTTTTATTGCATTATTTATTGTGTCATTTGGCATATTTGCTGCTTTACATTTTGCTATTACATCTTTTAATTTTGAGTTTCCTGCTGGATCAGGTCCTCCTTGTTTTACTGCTATTAATAATTCTCTTCCTAATTTTGTGAATATTTTTCCTCTTGCTGCATCAGTTTTTCCTTTTTTGGCTTGTATGTTAGCCCATTTTGAATGTCCGAGACATGACTATTTCCCCCTTTTGATTGTTTTTTATTATTTTTATCAAATTTAAAAATTTGTTTATCTTAAGATATTTTATCATATTTTTTTAGCTTTGTGTAGAGTTTTTATATATTCTTTTGCTAGTTAAGAATTTGTATATTTGTTAATATATTCTAAAATGCTAATTTATTTCTAATCCATTCATTAATTTTGCTAATTTCAACTCTTTCTTGTTCCATAGAATCTCTATCTCTAATTGTTACTTTATTGTCTTCTAATGTCTCAAAATCTATTGTTATGCAATATGGTGTACCAATTTCATCTTGTCTTCTATATCTTTTTCCTATAGAACCACTTTCATCATAATCACACATAAATTCTTTTGATATTTGATTATGTATTTCATTTGCTTTTTCTGATAATTTTTTTGATAATGGTAGAACTGCTACTTTATATGGTGCTAATGCTGGGTGTATATGCATTACAATTCTTGTGTCATTTTCTTCTATTTTTTCTTCTTCGTATGCATTACATAATACTGCAAGTGCCATTCTATCAGCTCCTAATGATGGTTCTATAACATATGGTATATATTTTTCATTTGTTTCTAAATTCTGATATGTTAGATCCTGTTTTGAATGTTCCATATGTTTAGATAAATCATAGTCTGTTCTATCTGCAATTCCCCATAATTCTCCCCAACCAAATGGATATTTAAATTCGATGTCTGTTGTTGCTTTACTATAAAATACTAATTCTTCTTTTTTGTGATCTCTTAATCTAATATTTTCTTCTTTTATTCCTAAATTTAGCAAAAAGTTTTTACAGAAATTTCTCCAATATTCAAACCATTCTAAATCTGTTCCAGGTTTACAGAAAAATTCTAATTCCATTTGTTCAAATTCTCTTGTTCTAAATATAAAGTTTCCTGGTGTTATTTCATTTCTAAATGCTTTTCCTATCTGTGCAATTCCCATAGGGATTTTTTTTCTGCTTGTTCTTAGTACATTTTTGAAATTAACAAATATTCCTTGTGCGGTTTCTGGTCTTAAAAATATTTCTGATTTTGTATCTTCTGTTACACCTTGAAAAGTTTTGAACATTAAGTTGAATTTTCTAATATCTGTAAAATTGTTTTTTCCACAATTTGGGCATGGTATATTATTTTCTTTTATAAAGTTTATTAATTCTTCATTTGTCATACCATCTGCTATCATGTCTTTTCCTTTTTTGTGACTCCATTCTTCAATTAACTTATCTGCTCTATGTCTTGTTTTACATTCTTTACAGTCTATTAGTGGATCTGAAAAGCCACTTACATGTCCTGAAGCTACCCAAGTTTCAGGATTCATTAATATTGCCGCATCTAATCCTACATTGTATTTACTTTCTTGGATAAATTTTTTTCTCCATGCAGATTTTATATTATTTTTTAATTCTGTTCCTAAAGGTCCATAGTCCCATGTATTTGCGAGTCCTCCATAGATTTCTGATCCTGGATATATATATCCTCTGTTTTTACATAGGTTTACTATTTTTTCCATTGAATCTAGCATTTTATATCATCCTTTCTCGTACTTTATTTTTACTAGCTCTTCCTTAATTATTTTACTATATAAATTTAAAAATAGCAAGAATTTCTTGCTATTTTGTCTATTAGAAAGAACAAATCAGAAAGCCTTATATTTTGTAATAATTTAGCTTTTTCCTTTGACTTCCATAATAGAAATAATATATTTTTAAACTAATCTCCTAAGTTAATTCCTACGCTTCTTGCTGTTTTTACTAAATCATTATCCATTGTTATTTTTCTTATATTGCTTTCTTTTGTATTTCCTGATACTGCTCCTATTTTCTTATTGTTTCCTACAACTTCTTCTAAGCTTACATCATCTAATTTTCCATTTTTTATAACTGCTAATCTTCCAAATTTTCCTTCTAATGCTAATTGCATAGCTTTTGCTCCATATTTAGTTGATAATACTCTATCAAAAGCTGTTGGTGTTCCTCCTCTTTGCATATATCCTAATGTTGTTTCCCTTGCCTCTAATCCTGTTATTTTTTCTAGTTGTCTAGCAACTATTTTTCCTATTCCTCCAAGTTTTGTATTATCTACACCTATTCCATTATCACGTGTTCCTTCAATAACCATTTCCCCTCCTTTTGGTTTAGCTCCTTCTGACACTACAACTACACTAAAATTTTTTCCTCTCTTTTGTCTGTTTTTTATTTTAGATGCTACTTTTTCTATATCATATGGTATCTCAGGTATTAGCGCAACATCTGCTCCTCCTGCAATTGCTGATTCTAGTGCTATCCAACCTGCATACCTTCCCATAACTTCTAAAACCATTATTCTGTGATGTGTTTCACCTGTTGTGTGTAGCCTGTCTAATGCTTCCATAGCTACTGAAACAGCTGTGTTATATCCAAATGTAATTTCTGTACATGCTACATCATTATCTATTGTTTTTGGTACACCTATTACATTTATTCCTTTTACTGAAAAATCTCTTGCAGATTTTTGTGTTGCATCTCCTCCTAATGTGAAAATGCAATCAAATCCATTATTTTTTATATTTTCCACACATATATCTGATAAATCTTTGTATTCTACTTCTCCTTCTTCATTTATAACTTTGTAATTAAATACATTTGCATTTGTTGATGAGCCAATTATTGATCCTCCTTTTGGCAAAATTCCTTCTGCTGTTCCATCTTCTGCTGTACTTAATTTTATATAATTATTTTTTAATAGACCATTATAACCATCTATAAATCCATATGCTTCGACCCCACTATTTTCTGCTGTTTTTACTATTCCTCTTATAACTGCATTAAATCCTGCTACATCTCCACCATTTGCTAATATTGCTATTTTTTTTAACATTTGTATCCCTTCCTTTTCTTTTTTATTTTGCTTTACATTTATATTATACCAATATTAGAAAAAAATACAATGATTTTTTTAAATTAGTCAATTTTTTCTTGCTTTTTTAGATTAATCATTATAAAATACATTTGCCTTAAAGATTTGTAATTATATTTAAAGGGTTGATAAGAAATGAATATAGAATATATAGTAAAAAATATTCCTTTTGAAAATTATACAATTAACGATATTTTATTAAATGATTTAAATTTTTCTAAAAGGTTACTTAAATTTTTAGTAAATAATAGATTGATATTATGTAATAATTCTATTTGTAATACAAATACATATGTTAAAATAAATGATGTTATTACAGTTTTTTTGGATTATGAAGAAGATAATTCAAATATTCTTCCTATAAACATGGGTTTAGATATTATTTATCAAGATGACTGGATGCTTATTATTAATAAGCCTTCAGGAATTGCAGTTCATCCATCTATTCTTCATTATTCAGATTCTCTTTCAAATGGTGTTAGATATTATTTTGATAGTATAAATTTAAAAAAGAAAATTCGCCCTGTAAATAGATTAGATTTTAATACTTCTGGGCTTGTAATATTTGCTAAATGTTCATATATTCATGATATGCTTTCTTTGCAAATGCAAAATGGTAATTTTAAAAAAACTTATTTAGCATTAATTCATGGTAAACTTGAATCTAAAAAAGGAATTATTGATCTTCCAATTGCAAGAAAGAGTGGAAGTATTATCGAAAGATGTATTGACTTTGAAAACGGTAAAAAGTCTATCACAGAATATGAAGTTATAAAGTATATTAAGGAAGATAAAAATAGCTTAGTAAAATGTAATTTGTTGACTGGTAGGACACATCAGATTAGAGTTCATTTTTCTTATATAGGCCATCCTTTAGTTGGTGATACTTTATATGGTATTGATGATGGTTTTAATGGTCAAAAACTTGATTGCTGTTTATTAGAATTTATCCATCCTATTACCAAAAAAGTATTAAAAATATCACATTAAAAATTAATGTGATATTTTTAAATAACTTTCCATAAATCCATTTAAATCCCCATTCATTACTGCTTCTACATTTCCTACTTCATAATTTGTTCTATGGTCTTTAACCATTGTATATGGGCAAAATACATATGATCGTATTTGACTTCCCCAGGCTATGTCTTTTTGTTCTCCTTTTAAATCTTCTATTTTTTCTTTTTGTTCTTTTTCTTTTAAATCTAATAGCTTTGATTTTAACATCTTCATTGCTGTTTCTCTATTTTGTATTTGTGAGCGTTCTGATTGGCATGCTACAACTATATTTGTAGGTATATGTGTTATTCTCACTGCTGATGACGTTTTATTTATATGTTGTCCTCCTGCTCCTGATGCTCTGTAAGTGTCTACTCTTAAATCATCTTGGTTTATTTGTATTTCTATATCATCTGTTATTTCTGGTAATACTTCTACTGATGCAAATGATGTATGTCTTCTTCCTCCACTATCAAATGGTGATATTCTTACTAATCTGTGTACACCTTTTTCTGATTTCATATAACCATATGCATTTTCTCCTATAATTTCAAATGTTACGCTTTTTATTCCAGCTTCTTCTCCTTCTAAATAGTCTAATTCTTTTACTTCAAATCCATTTTGTGTTGCCCACCTTGTATACATTCTATATAACATTTCCGCCCAATCTTGTGATTCTGTTCCTCCTGCTCCTGGGTGTATGGTTACAATTGCATTATTATTATCATATTTTCCTGAAAATAATGTTTCTATTTCTAATTTTTCTTTTTCTTTTTTTACTATTTTTGTATTCTTTATTATTTCTCTTGCCATTTCTTCGTCATATTCTGATTGAAGTAGTTTGTTTACTTCTATTAAATTTTCTATTTCTTTTTTTATTTTATTATATGTTTCATATTTTGATTTTAATTTTTTTATTTTTGCTAATACTTTTCCTGAATTTTGACTATCATTCCAAAATTGTGGATCTGATGTTTGATTTTCTAGGTTGGTTAATTCTTTTTCAATTTTACATATTTCAAAGTGAATCACCTAATTCATATGTTTTTTCTAATAGTTGTTGCAATTCTTTATAGTTTTCTTCTAATTCTAACATTTTATCACTCTCCCATATTTATTTTTTAATGTTGAGGTTCCATTACCATTGGTAAAACTCCATATTTGCAGTGTGCAAATAGCTTTTTATCTCTTTGTGCAATTTCTACATCGCTCATAGATAGCAAAAAGCTACTCTAATCATACCACACCATCTTTCCTTTTTTAAGTTAAAGGTGAGGAAAAAATCAACATTCTACAGTTGATTTATCAATGTTTTCGTCTAGTGCGACGATTTTACTTAATGGAGCCAATAGGCAGAATCGAACTGCCGACCTACAGGTTACGAATCTGTTGCTCTACCAACTGAGCTATATTGGCATTTTAAAATTTTAATTAGTCTTTCCACAAAATAATTAGTTTTAGTTGCTTATTTTATCTTATTTTTTATTAAAAAAGTATCAAAAATATTATAATATACTTGGTTAAAAAAATCAATAAATATCCCCCGGCTTAGCCGGGGGTATTTTACTCGTAACGCCTAAAGGCTTCGTTACAAGCAGAGCCTCAAG